>NZ_JARVSN010000036.1:0-222977 GCF_030209165.1 Pseudomonas sp. fls2-241-R2A-110
AAAAGTCAGCGTGTAATCGCGCTGACTGCGTTTTGCGCCCGTATCCATTGCACCCTCCTGATCAGAAGCCAGAAGGTGTAAACCTTATTCAGGACGAGACAACCTGACCAACGAAGCCCGCCTACTGCGGGCTTTTTTTCGTCTTGAGAAAAACCAACGGGATCAGCTGTTTACCAACAACAGCCGTTTATTTACCTTTTAATTTACCATTATGCATTGACGCATTATCTATAAATGGTAACTTTACCTCAAGCCAACGCAACTCTGGCCCACGCAAGAAGCAGCTCACTGGAAAGCATCACTTCTGCCCATTCAACGAGTGAGCAGTGGGATGTAGGCCTGCATCAAACGAGAGGCTCAACTGAGCAAGGCAATATCAACGGAATGAGGCACAAACCATGACTGTAGACATCACCAACTTCACCATTGCAACCCCGCTCCCGATCTCCGATACCAATCCGATAGCGCTTGAGATCATCGGCTGGCGCGCACTGATCGAATGCCCGGACATCGTCTCGATGCTGCCCGATGGCTCGCTGCAGATGACCGCGCCAACACTCGGCGCATCCAGCAAGAGCACGAAGCGCACCCGGTGCGAATGGAAGGAACCCGGTTACTGGCTGTTCTCCAGCGCAACGGACCACTGGAACCGTCAGGAGATGCGAGTGACCAAGGTCAACTCGCTGCAGAAGGTTGTGATCGCCCAGATTCACGTGAAGGATTCAGAACGACCACCCGTCAAGGTGTTCTGGAACAAAGGCAAAATCGTCATGGGGTTCCGTTCAAGCTACTTGCAGGACGATCCGGTCAACTCGACAGTGTTGGAGAACGTGCCACTCGGCGCACTTTTCAATATCAGCATTCACGCCAATTCGAGCGGCGCCGTTTCAGTTTCGGCGAGCTGTAACGGCGTCAAATCCACTTCTGCAATCTTGCATCTCGATAACACCTGGGACACGAAAACACTCGCCTTCCACGGCGGTGTGTACAACCAGATTGATTACTCCGAAAGCACCGATCCGGAAGATGGCTCGATCTGCGTCATCAGTGACCTGTCCATCACTCACGCCTGACATCGCCATTGCGGGCGATTGCGATTAACCAACACCAGGCGCCTGACTCGGAATCAGGGCCGCAGCAAACCCAGGCCGTCGCCAATGGCGGACCTGGGAATTTCACAGATTAACTTTTGTAGCGAGGCATAGCGGGAAGCTGACCGAAGGGAACCCCGAAAGAGAAATCAGCGCTGACTAGTCGTCTCTATCGTCACGATCGCGCCGGTGATTGCGGTCATACCCCTGATCATTTTCGCGACGCTCATATCTGCGCCCACGCCCTCGATCATCGTCCTCGTCTCCGTCATACCCACGGTCGTATCCACGACCATGATCATAGCCCCGATCACGACCGTACCTTTCTCCGTCATCCCAGTGAGGACCGCAGCCGCTTAATAGAAGAGAGCCAGAGATGGCCAGGAACATTATTACTGCACGCTTCATTTGAACGTCCTAAATGCGAAGGTCGGCGATATGACCGTGAGTCTGGTCAATGATTCAGTGGTGAGGGACGCGAAACAAAAAGCAGATCCAACGCAGAGTCATGCGCTTGCGCTGTCTGGAGGCGGGCGCCGAATTGGCGTTCTGAGTGGGAGTTTTGCAAATCACAGACAACAAAAAAGGGCCCACCTTTCGGTGAGCCCTTCTAGACCGCCCAGCAGAGCGGATTTTGTTTGGTAGGCGCGATTGGACTCGAACCAACGACCCCCACCATGTCAAGGTGACCCCGAAACCATTGCAAGCTGTTGATCCATAACAATAAATAGGTATTTTTTGAGGGGTTAAAAACCACGACATACCCCTATAAGAATCAATAACTTAGCGTTGTATATTCCTACAGTAGTTCCCCTTCCTTGGCGTTCTGCCAGTCCGTAAACCCCTTACAATTTTTCCTGCTACCCTCTCCTCTTTCACGGAGGAAATCACAATGCCCAATTCAGACCTGCTCCCTTCCCTGCTCTTCAAAATCAACGAGAACCAACTCGCCCTCGAGGCTGCCATCATGGAGCTGACAATTTGGGTCGAGCAGCGAGGATCCGCCGAGGTTGCCGATAACGTGCGCAGCGCCCTGGAGACAATCGACCGTAACGAGGAATTCATCAAGATGACACTCGCGGTGCTCATGACGCCGGAGTGACAGGGGTAACAGTTCGTCGCTTCCCCCTCGCCCAACCGCATCGCCTCGATTACTGTATATACAAACAGTATTAATAAGGCGTTACCGTGCCCCCCCTCGAAATCGAAGACACAAGCGACTGGCTTGGCTGCCCAACTGAGCTTGAGACCTGTCGCTCCTTCCTGCGCATTACCGAGAACGAGGTGCAGGAACTGAACCTGCAACTGCGCAAAGCCCGAGAGGATATCTTCGGCTTGGTGCAAATGCATGCGGATATCACCAAGGAATGCGGTGCGCTGCGTGCCGAACTGGCCAAGGCCAAGGCTGACCTCGCAGATTCAAACCGCAGAGCCACCGATATCGAGACGAAAAGCAATTGGGAGCTGATGGCCAACAGCAGGCACATCAGCGAACTGACCCTCAGGATTCGCGAACTAACTGGCGAGAAGCCGTTCGAGAGCCCCTTCCCCCTTCAGCGAGACACCTCCGACACTTGAGCCCCGCTCTCTTTCGGAGTTACGGCACATCCTTGAAGAAAACGTGACCACCAAGCCTCAACGTTTCTTTTGCTTTCGCCGCCCAGCCCGGGGCCTTCTTCATGGCGATGGCGTAGTAGTGCGTGGCGCCGCCGGTGGGATCTGGAACCTTGTCGCCGACGACCTGGTCAGCGGCAATCCGTGCTTGGGCGAGCTCGCGAAACGGGATCGCCCTCGCGCCACTCAAGTAGGCGTAGTTCGGATCGTTCTTGTTCCAGCAGCTGAACTGATAGGGCGCCTGGCAGACACCGGCATAGCCCTCCCCCCACCACGATCTGTCCTTGCCGTCGTTCACGCGGTTGCGAATCGTCCAGGCCACGGCGATCTGCCCTGCCAGGCTTTCACCGCGCGCCTCGCCCCACAGCGTGTGCGCAAGGATGTCGCGGTCTTTATCGGTTACGGACATAACTTTTCTCCAGGCAAAAAAATACCCGCGCTCGGCGGGCTTTTGTTTGTGTTGGTCACACCTGCCCTTCCATGGGCAGGCAAATTGGCGTGCTTGTTTTAGTAGGTGCTTATTGCTTCGACACTGAGGTTGTTTTGATATCCCGATGAGTTGCGCGCCAAGGTGCAGGTCGCGCGCACCGACCAATTTCCCGGCGGCAGCACAAGATTTACGGGCAAGATGACCCCGGTAACCGTAAGGACCACGTCAACCACTACGGTTTTCCCGCCAACGACCTTCTGGCAAGCCTCAGCGTTAGCGATCGCTGAACTATTCGCGGCTACTACGACCACGCACGAAGCGTTGCCCGGCACACCATCAATCCGAACCGCCACAAACTGCCCGGCGGCTGCGTCAAAGGCTGTCGTAGTGTTGATGCCCTTGATCCGTACTGTTTTTACTTTTGTGTTATCCGTGGCTCGCTTAAATACGTGAAGTAGAGCCGAGAACGCCACGCCCCAAATAAGAATTCCGCCCTTTTTGGAGTGGTGGTTGATGGCGTTGCCGCCGTCTGAATTGGGGTTGGTTAGCCAGTCGTCGACGCCATAAATGTCGTCATCCGTCATTTGCGGGGTGCCGACGACATAGCGATTACCGAAGCGCGCTTGCAGGTCGAAAACAGCAGAGTCCGTTCCCGTTGAGCCCGTAATGTTAATGCCGTGACTGCCAGCCGAAAGGCCAAGATAGTTCCACACCGCCGTTTGGTAGATGCTGTTTACATACAGCATATGCTTGGCGCCTTCGCAACGAACCTCAAGGCGAACCGCAGTACCATTTGCCACTGTAAAGCCAAGTGCGCGAGTCAGAATGTTTGTGCCGTTATAGTCGAGGCGTAGGCTGTTTCCCGCAACAATCGAAAGTGTGTAACAAAAGTTTGATCCCTCAGAGCGATAAAATATGCCAGGTACAGCGGTCGCGTAGTTCGAGCAAACGAACGTCGCACCGACGTGGATATCCTCGGACGTCACGTTTCGGGTGATTTTTCCGAAGCCCGACAGCACCGAACCTGGAGTGGTAAAAACGTAAGACGACGACCCTAAGCCCCAATTGGCCGGGTAGTTGCCCCACCCGCTTTCACCACTGTACTTTTTATTGCAGATATCGATCCCTTCACGCATGAGCCAAAGGCGACGGTTTACGTCCAGCAACGTGCAATTGTTTTCGCGCGCCTTGCCGCGTGCTGTGTCCGCGTTGCGTTGCAGCGGAAGTTGCAAAGGAGCACCGACTGGGTGCTTTTTTGATGGCAGCGCAGTCGGCACGATGGCGATGGATGGCGGGTTCGTCCAGAATTTCGTGTAGTCGATTACTGCCTGCATTTGGCTCGCGAACACATAACTATCGCCAAAAGTATCGTTTGCGCCAAGGCCGATGATGAGTAAGTGAGGCGCTGCGTTGCGGGCGTGGTCAATCCACGACAGGCCGACAGTGGAGCCTACCGGCCAAGAATTGTCAGCGAAGCCGCCCGGCGCCCTGTAGAAACCGACGTTTGGATCTACGCCGGGAGGTCCGCCTTTATAGTTCGGGTCTGCAAGGCCGCCCATAGCCACGCCGGCAATGCTGTAATTGACGATGTTGATCGTCAGCCCAGGATTCTGATTGATCAGAGATCGGCGCAAAATGCCAATCGATGAGTCTTCATAGAAAAGCTGCGAGTTACCCTCAAGGATAGAGTCGCCAGTAACAGCGATGGTCACAGACCCCGCCGCAATGCCGGCCAACAGGTAGTCAATGTTCCCGATGTCGTCAAACATGGACATGGCAACATAGTCGCCCTGCTGCTTTGTCAGCAGATTAAGCGATTGCTCAAGGGTTTGACCTCCTCGCCCGATCTTCGTCGTGCCAACGGTGCTTGCTAGTTCTTGGCGAAGGGCCGCGTCACCGATGGCCAGCAGCTTTGGCGCATCCGCCGCCCAGGTCGTGGTGGTGAAAGGAAGACTTGCATCCTTGCCACGGTAGAGCTCGCCCGCATAGCGAACGACCTGCGTCGGCCGGGTAATGCTGATCCCTGCGACGTAATCGACGGCGGTTTCATACCCGCTACTGATAAGAAATTGTTGAAACTCAACTTCTCGCTCAGCTTGATCGGCGGCGAACTCAACCTCTCGCTCAACTTGATCGGCGGCGAACTCAGTGCGTCGCTGCACCTGCGCGGCATCATGCTCTGCCGTCATGCCCGCCCACGTCTTGATTGCCTTACCTAGCCTTCCGAGCCAAGTAAGATTGGAACTGTTTACGAGCTTGTCGAGGATTTGGGCATTGTCACGAAGGTCGCGTGGGTCAGTCGAGCCGTTTGGTTCAACAGGATTCCCGGTGTTATAGGCCATGGTTTTCCCCGAGGCAAAAAAAAGCCCACTCAATGGTGGGCCCGGAAAGGTTTTTGCTAAGCCGCGATCGGCGGCTCGTTGTCATCATCTGCATAGAACACTGGCGAGTATTCGGCAGCAGTAACCGCGCAGGTTCCATCCTGATTCGGGGTTATTTCGGTGATCATTGCGGGGTACCCGACTTGTTCGCTTGGCCCAAACAGGAAGCGTGCAGGCTCAATACTGAGGTCAGTGACTATGTCGAAGTCGATTGCGGTGGATGGCACAAGCACCTGGTGGAACCCCGCCGCCATCGGTTCGAACAGACTGGTTACCGTTCCGTCGTGCCGGCGGATCACCGCACGTGGTGCAGCCATAGACCAATCCATCTCCTCGCTCAGCGTGAGCAGGTACTGGTCGCCAACCGATTCAACCTCCGTGATCAAAGCGCTGCTCGTGGTGTTCGGGATGTCATCGGCCAGTGTGATGCGGTCGATGTCATCGAACACGAGAGCGTCCATCTCTGTGTCCACGCTGTAGCCCCAGCGAGAGAACTGATACTTGCGCAATTGACGCATACCAATGCGCCAGGCCCTGGTTCGGTCAGACACCCCGTCGAGCTGAATTTTGTCCACCTTCAATTCCAGACTTCCATCCAGCCTGCACGGAACTGTTTCCTTGCGGTTCGTGTACTGGTCGATGTACTCCACGTCGACTCCGTCGAAGTCATCCGGGCTTGGCGCTGTGAAGCTGGCGGTCAATTCGCTGGTCATTTCGTGTGGTGTGATCACACCGCGCGCAGGCTGTATGCCTTCACGCTTCACACTGAGAAGACCGCCACCGCTCGACAGATGAGACATGCCGGCCGTGAAGATCCCCTGAAGCGCTTCGCGGACAGGAATGGCCTTTTCATGCGACATGTCATACAGCTCGCCCCGTGGACTCCAGTAATCCCGGTCAGTCGCCGTGATTGCGTCCATATCAATAAGTGATTCATCGATGCCAAGCACTTGGCACACGTGCAGGGCTGCACCTTTTATCGATCGGGCCGGGGCATTGTCATAAATCCGCGTTGGCACGCAGCTAATCTGGCGCTCCGATTGGGCGCTGAGACGATCTCCGCCGCGCATGTCAAAGGCGATTACGGTGATTCCGGCATACGAAGATGGAGCCGGAAGCCTGGACCTGAGTCCATACCACTGAATGGCATCACGCACCTGCCCGCCCTCGACAATCTCAACCCGACGCATCCGAAACTCTGGCCGCAACGGGTAAGGAAACACCACCTTATGGGTGAATCCGATCTGGTCTGCGGTCGTGTCGGTGTAGGTGTTGGTGATTGAGTTCCAGGCCCCTGCAAGTGCAGCATCTCGCCACTGCACTTCGACTGACCTTGTGAGCGTCCGAATTTTCCCGGTCTTGTTGTAGTAGCAAAGCCCCTGACTAAAAAATATGTCGTACTCCGATTCTGTGGCCAACTCATTTTCCGGGCAGCCCATAAATGAACCGATCCAATTAATGGTGCCGCCGCTACCGGTCAACATGAAGTCGAGAAGCGTCCGTTCGGTAAAACCACCCCAAGCAGTATCAACAAGACCGGCGTCCGTAAGACGCTGAAGTGTTGCGGTCAAGCCGCTGATCGACGCAATCTTGAATCGGAGCCCGCGATAGCCAATTGCGATCCTTTGTTGCCCCTGCGGCACTCCAGTAAACGGCGTTCCGTTGTCGAATTTGAGGGTGACGAATGCGGCCTGTTCAGCGGTGCCACCCGAAGACGCAGTGCCCACGGTGTACGTCGGCCCCGACCCGAAAATCTGCACGGGTGCGCTGGACTGGGTAATAGGGCCGCCCTTGTATGGGCTCAACGGTTCAACCAGCCTGACCCGACCCGAGTTGTCCTGAGCCACAAGACCTGAGCCCGTCAGTTGCGCAGTGATCGATGCGATCAAACCACTCATGTTCGTGTAGTTGGTGCTGAGGGAAACCGTTCGCGCAATACCATTGAAGGTGATTGTCCACACAACAGCAGAGCCCGTGAAGTCATAGGTACTTGGCGCTGCACTGGCCAAGACCGCTGACGGAGTACCACCCACGCCCGCGACAGGCGGAACATATGGCGAGTAGCTGGCGATTGTAAGGTCAAGCTCATCATCACTTTTAAGCGTGACTTTCATCCCCACAAATGGGTACAGATCGACGAATTGCCCGGATATCTTGCTGTACCCCGCCGCGCTGGTAACCGTGTATGTATCGGGCGTCACCAGCCTGACTACGGTTCCAGACGCCCACACCTCTGGAAATTTCGGAGCGTTGCCCAACAGCGAAATAGAGCTCCCGCTCAAAAGCAAAGAGTCGGCGATGACAGCCGCATCTGCTGGCGCTGTGCTGGAAAGATCAAGCCCCGCTGTGCCGGCATTGGTGCCGCCAACCTCGGTGACTGGGTACCAGTTTTGCGTTCTGATATCGGCTCCCAACGACTCACCGGGCTCATAAATCGAATAGTTCACATCCGACCCGAATGCAGCAACAGGCGTGTCACCAATTTTGATAGAGCTGGGAGGGATCGACAGGTGCCCCCTGCTAACCGACAAGCACAAGCTGGATCTCATGATGCGCTTGTTCACAAAGCGCGATACAGGAGGAACCAATAAGTCTGGGTAGACCTTGGCCATGCCCAAAAGCTCACGTATCGGAGAGTTCAGCTTTGCATGATTGCCAGTGGCCGTGGCAGCATCCAAATCATCGCCCTGCTGTTGCTTGCTGGCCTTCGCTGCTTTAGGCATGGTCAGCACCATGACAATTGAAATTGCCGCCAGCGCGACAGCCGCCCAGGCCGCTACTACTGCCGCACCGGCGCGCGCTTCGGGGAAAATTCTGACCTCGATATCTGGTGTGATGATCGTTTGGTGCCATTGCTCAGGAAGCACCACGGAGCCCGCAACCTCGATGCAGATCGGATGGGCTCTATCTAAGTTAAAACCACGGACATTTTCGGAAAGCCAAGCTGACAACAGCATCGGCTCGATCACGTCGTGAGCTTCCAGCGGCACAGCATCACCTTCCATGGCACCAATCCGGGATGGGTATATTTCGATCACTTGTAATACTCCACCCGCACATAGCGGCGTTTGAGCCTGTGCAGTGGCAGGCTGATTGTGTTTTGCTTTTCGGTGATCTCCATCGCCTCAAGTGAAGCGCCGCACCTGACCACCACGCCGACATGGCGCATCGCGCTACCCTGATAGAGGGCAATCAACGCCCCCTCCTCTGGATCGCAGGGTGTCAATGTGGGAAACCACTCGCCCGCAATCTCCACCATCGATCCGTCTCCGGCACGAATGTCGGCCCACTCAGGCCAATCAGGCAACCCAAGGTCGCGACGTACTTCCAGTACCAGGCCGTAGCAGTCAACGTTCGGCCACACTCTCCCGCCCTCTAGGTACCGGCCCGCGAGGTATTTGTCGTGGTCAATCATTATTGGTACCGCATGCCAGGGGCGAATTCGCCGGTGTAGTTGAAGCGGAGCCAGAGCGTTTCCAGCAGGTTGAAATAACCTGCGACAATCTGCGCCTCTGTGGCCGTGATAGAACCATTTTTCACTTTGTAACGAAGGATCTTCGACGGGTAGGCCATGTCGGTACTGATGTACTCCCTGTACACCAGGTTGATCTCCCGTACAGACTTCAGCGCAGCACGCAGGAACCCGGAGACACTGCCGTCGATATTGCACAGCGCAAACTTCAGGTCCTGCTTTCCGTCGCTACCACGCTTGGGCAGCGCGATGGATATGCCGCAAGCTTGGAAAGTAGCGAGGCCACCAGTCTCAAGCCCAGCCTCCAGATCGTCATATCCATTGGTTAGGAAGTGGTGCGCTACACCATCGGTAACCTCCAGGGTTCCATGCAGAATTTCCGGCCCACCACTGGAATAGAGCCGGTTCAGTACGAAGCTGGTCATTGTGGCCAGTCCTTGTTGATAGCCAAATCGAGGATACTCATGCCGAGGATGTATTCCGGGGCGTAGACCGCCCAGCCACCGGTGAGGATAGGTCGTTCCCATAACTGCAGAGTCGCCTGGTAACGCCACAAACTAACGCCCTCAAGCGTCGGACCTTCGTAGATATCAAGGAAGTGGGCTTTGTACGACTGGAAGCCCTGTGGGGTTTTCAATTCACACTCAAACCACTGACTGCCAGATATCAGAACCTCTTCAAACCACGATTCAAAAAGCTGCGCCTGCGCATCGTTAAACAGCCAGGTAACAAGGCTTTCGGTTGGAACTGATGAGTACTTGCGACGGTATCTCGTCCGCCCGGTTTGCATCTGCGTACTGGCCACCGGACTCGTCGGCTTGAATCCATATCCATCTCGGAGAGCGCAGGGCAAACCCTTCGGAAACTGAATCATCTAGCAGCTCTCCCCATGCCAAACATTTGCTGGATGGCTTTTGCGCCCTTGCCGTCGCCTCGGATATCAGACACGAACTGATCAATCACCCATCTCCCATCCACTTGGCGAGAACGACTTTGACCGGCCTTGCTGGCATCTTCGATGAGATTGAAAACAGGTGGACCTGAGGAATTACTGCCTGCACTCACGCGATCCAGGGTTGAGTCCAGCTTTGCACTGGTTTCGGCAGTGGTGACTCGCTCACCTTTCTTCAGTAACCAGGTGCCAGTCTCCGGCACCGACTCGATACCATCGTGAGCCATACCGGCAAGCGCCGCAGTGCCGACAGCGCCAGCGAGTGGCCCGGTGATAGCCAAAGCAGTGGCCATCGCGGCAGGTGCTGCAAGCGGTCCAACGATTGGAATAGCGGCGGTCGACGCGAATGCGGCCAGCCCTGCTTGGAGAGACATGGCCGTCGCGTTGGCAGCCAGTGCCGTCGCAGCGCCGGACTGTGTGGTTTTGCCCACGATCAGTTGAACAGCCTGATAGACCAGCCACTGCGCGGCCATTTCCGTCAAGGCGCCGACAATTGACTTCGCCATCGATGCGGCAACATTCGCAACGGAATCGCCGAAGCTTTGATTCTCTAGGACCATCGCTTGCAGGTTGTCCGAAATCGCGCGGCTGGTCCCCTCAAGGACGCTGGATGTAGCGTCAGCCGTTTGCTGCTGGTAATCAATTGCCGTGTCGCGGTAGTTCTCCCAGGCAGCGCTGACACCATCAAGCCAGTTGTTCTGTGCTTCGTCCTGCTGGTTGTAATAGTCCTCCTGAAGAATCATCCGCTCAGCAAGCGCTTCCCCGAGCATCTCGGTTTCTTTGTCGTACAACTCTTTGGTGATGTCTCCACCGTTGAGCTGCTTCTGCAAGTCAGCGGCCTGCTTGTTGTAATCCTGTTGAATCGCGAGATCAGCCTGCAGCCGCTCCTTCAACTTGTCGCCAGATCCGGCGCCGGCAAGCTCTAACTCGAAACTCTGCTTTACCGTTTGATTACTGTCCTTGAGCGTGTCGCCGAAGGTTGTCAGCTTCGCTGTATCTTCGTTGGCCAGCTTTATTTTTTGTAAGGCATCCAGCTCGGCAGCCAGACCTTCAAGTCGCTTTTGCTGGATCGCGTTGATCCCGACCAGTTTGCCCGATGAAATCTCAAAACGAATTTTGTCGATCTCAGTCGCTTTTTTCTGCGCGTCTGTACTGGTGTTGATCAGTGCAATCTGGCGCTCGAGGTCAGTCTCAGAACTTTTGAATGTGTCGCTTATCTTTTTGGCTGCGGTCGCGGCGTCCTGTGCGGCTTTCTTCGCGCGCTCAACGGCCTTGGGATCCACACCGCTGCCTTTGCCTGGCGTCACACTGAGAGTGGTCGATGCGATTTCCGCAGCGGCTTTTTTGGCGTTAGCTACGTATTCCTTGAATTTGTCACCAGCAAGCGGCTCTTCAAGGCTTTGCTTTATTCCCGCTGCGGCCTGAGCTGCAATACCGAACTGGATTTGCGCGTCATTCGCAAGCTCGGCGGCGGTGGCTTTGAACTCTTTTGACGTATCGCCAAAAGAGATCATGCCCAGCGCGCTGTTGGCCTGGGCCGCCAAGTTGTTCGTGTGTCCAACAGCGGTGGCGAACATACCCACCAGCGTATTGGCCACAATGTCGAAAACGCGGACGATGCCATCTCCAGCGTTCACAACGAAAGCCGCTGTTGTGACCAGCTTTTCGCCCAGGTTGCCAACAACACCACTCAACCCACCAGCATCTTTTGCTGACTGGTTGACGTCCTTTGAAAACTGGGCCAGCACAGGAAGGAATTCAGCAGCCAGCATCGTTTGTGCTGAGGTGATGTACTGCCCCAACCCTTGAAGCTCGATACCGAACTGTTTGGCAGCAGCGATCGTCGTCTCGTCCATGACGATGCCGGCGTCCAATGCGGCCTGACCAAGTGCATCAAATGCTTTACCGCCGTTGCGCAGCAGTGGTACCAGCGCGGTTGAGTCGTTTGCGATGGCCTCCATGTAGAAGGTCATTTCCTGCTGATTTACGTTTGCCTTCTCAAGGCTGGTGACATACAGCGCCAACGCGTCTTTGCTGTTCAGCTTTTTGAAGCTTTCGGCAGTGAGTCCAACCTTAGGGGCGATGTTTTCAAAAAAGTCTTTTAGTGCCCCCCCGCCAGTGTTCGCAAAGTCTCCCATCTTGTCGTTGGTGTCTTTGAAGATGTCCGACAGTTTGTCCTGCTCAACTCCTACGGTTTTCGCAGCGGCGGCATATTTTTGGAATTCAGTGGTCCCGAGACCAGCAAGCGCGGCCTGGTTAGATATCTCTTTCGCGACGTTCGCCGAGTGAACAACCAGCGCCGTCAGGACGGCAGGGATGCTGCCTATCGCGACACCGACGCCCTTCGCCAAACTGTCAAAAGACTTGGCGATCTCTGCGTTGCGCTTCTTCGTCTCTTGACTGGCTTTGTCGAGCGGCCCCGTGAAAGCACCGATTTTGGCGACTAGGTCCAGCGTCAGTGTTCCCAGTGATCTGCTGGCCATATGTTTTCTCCGGACGAAAAAAAACCCGCGTTAGCGGGCTCGATTTGTGCACTTATATCAGCCGTGATCCCACCAAGCTGTAAATCTCGCAGCTAGGTAGAAGACAATGCCGTCAGCCATGGTTAAAGCCCCCCACATGGGGTTATCTGATCCAACCATCATTACAACGCCGATGCAGGCTACGAGGCCGCCTACCAGCATTCTCCCCTTATGCTTCTTGCCAGTTTGTTCCGTAACTGTAGGCTTCATAGTTCCCTCCATAAAAAAGGAACTCTAACACTTGGCCCTGTTCGATTTAAATGCCGGAAGCCAAACCGCTAAAGTACGAACTATTGGTATTTAAGCCCACGCTTTAATTGCCTCGGCTAGGCTCAGCGCTCGGTTTCCTTCATGAGGAATGAAATCCGTCAGCTTGAACCCACCGTCCTTGCTGATCTTGTTGGCGTACATCGCCGAAAGAACAGCCAAACTTCGCTCAATGCGCAGCCCCATATTCAGCGAGCCGCGCTCCTTGCGGTATTTGGCCCACCGATGAAACTCGAGCGTGCTCACCCTTTCGCGGGCTTCCGCGATCGTGCAGCCGAGCGAGAGGGCGAGTTCGTGTTCGAGCTCGTCGAGGGCGGTGAGCTCTTCATCTTTCCCGCGTTGTTCACCTCATACATTGCAGCGAGCAACGCGACGGTCAACCGGCCATCCAGCGCACCGCGCTCCGGGTCGGCGGCGCCGGTGATGTCGTCCACGGTAAACACCGGGACACCGTTCTCATCACACACGCTTGCGGCCAGACGCCCAGCGAGACTGTCCTGCTTGCCATTCAACGAATTCACGTCGCTGATCGCAGCCTGATATCCCAACGGACGAATAAACACCGTAGCCTTGATTTCGTCGACGCCTTGGGTCCAGGTGATTTCCTTCTCCACCGGCCGGCCCGTAAAGGCACCAACCGATTTCAAACTTTCGAGAGTCAGTTTCATTTCAAACCCTTAGGCAGTTTTACGGATCCACGCCGAGCCACCGGACCGTTGGATGGTGGCGGCAGTGGTGACCACAGCGTTTGCGGCGAAGTCGAACGGGAAGTCGGAGACGTAGCCGTCGAAGATGAACCAGGTGCGGGTGCTCGGTAGAACGAAATCGTCGCTGTCGCCAAGGACGGCCGCCGCTGTCGCGCCAGTGCCTGCACCTCCAGTCAGAGCAATGGTCGGGGGCGACGTGTAGCCGGCACCTGGGTTGGTGATATTGAAGCCGGTCACTGCGCCGCCACTGACGATCGCTGTAGCGGTCGCGCCAGTACCGCCGCCGCCAGTGATAGCGACAGTTGGAGCGGTCGTGTAGCCGGTACCTGCATTGGTCAGGCTGATTGCAGACAAGGCGCCAGCAGTGCCAACAGTCGGATCGATGTCCATGCCATCAGACCAGCCCACTGCCCAGCGAATGCTTTCGATGCTGTCGTCTTCGGACAGTTGATGCAGGCGCACGTGGGATGCATTGCGCGGATCCGCGTTGAGCGTCAGCGAAGCCTGGCCGGGAGTGCGGAGTCCACGCATGTAAGTCCGCACCTTTTGACTGAGGCACGTGGTTTCAATCTGATCAGCGGGATTGCCGCCCGGACTGAAAGCCGTTGCGCACTCGATCTCGAGAATCTCGAAAATCAAAGGGTTCGCAACTGTCGGCACGAGTGCGTAAATCTGGGTTCCTTGGGAAAGAATCGACATGGCGTTCTCCAAATGTCGGGCATAAAAAAACCCGCGCATGGCGGGCTTGGGTTTGGGGTTTGGCTATCTGGGTACAAGCCAGTCGATGTCGAAGCTCGACCGATAAAGGTTTGTTTCTGCGTCCTGGCTCTCTCCACCCCAGCGGACGACGTTGGCCTTCAATTCAATGGCATGGGCAATCGCATCAGTTACCGACCTGGCAGAGGTTCCGCTTACGGCGTACACGTCAACCTGCAGCGTGAAACCGTCCAAGTCAGGGCGCCCGGCCAGATAGTTCTCCGGGCTGCCGGTGATCAACTGCCATACGGCATATGGTTTGATCACGCCTTCTGGAGCCTCACCGAAGGGGTAGAGACGGTGAGGTGTGTCTCCGAGCAGGGCCCGGACGCCGGCGTCGGCAGCGCACACAGCAAATATAGGTGCTGCTGGCATTAGCTACTCCCGGAAGCCTTTGCCGCGCTCTTGATGGCACGATCAATGGCTTTCTCGTATTCGGTTATGAAAGTGTCGGTGGCCTCAGAAATGCTCTGCGCTAATGCCGGCCGCATGAACGGGCGAGCCGCGACACGGGCGGTTCCGAACTCAACGAAGCGCCAATAGAAAGTGTCCCCGCCGGGGTTGTCTTGGCTTCCCCCTACTGCGTAGGTTCCACGCCTGCCACCTTTACGGGTGTGCATGTTGTTGTACTGTTTGGCGCCGCCAAGCACCCCAACTCGGAAGCCTAAATCACCACTGCTTTTGAACAGCTTGCCGTTCCAGCGGACGGTTATGTTCTTTGATATGTCTTCGGACGTCTCGGGATCATTGATTCGGCGAGCGCTTTCCTTGACCTTCTCAGAAATCAAGGCAGCAGCTTTCCTCAGTGCCGCCCGTCCACCTTTCCGCTTCAAGTCGTAGCTGATCGCTTCAATCTTCGACACAAGTGAGTCAATTCCTTGCAGCTTGAACTCCACACTTTCAGCCATCGTTCAACCCCTTCGACACCAGTATGGTGAGGTACTCAAGGCCTGAGTAAGAATCGGGAAGCGGCGGCCCTTTGATGTTGTAGACGTCGCCCCGGTGAAGGATGCGCATCGTCGGCAACACGCCGGCACGGTAGCGGATCACCATGCGCCCTGACGCCTCGGACTGCCCCGCCTGCGCTGCGATTAAATCGCGAGCGCTCAGCGGCTCAACCGAGGCTGGTATTTTCTCCCAGACCGAAATCCAGCCCTGGAGCATCTCGCCTGTTGCCGGATCCTGAACCAGCCCTGGTAACTGGAACGTAATGCGCTGCCGCAATTTCCCGGCCCGCATCAGACACCCATCCCGACGCGATACGGCGCCAATAGAGCTTTTGACGCCAGAGGCAACTCAGTCGCGATCGTGCCGGTGACAACCTCTTCACGGTTGGCAAATAGATGGCCTAATTTCAAGAGGCAGGCCGATTGGATACTGGCGTTGAGCACGATTCCACGAACAACCCGGGTCGCCGCATCAAGTGATTCTTTGAAAGCGAAATTCGCGTCCGCCATCGACTCGCACCGTAAGAGGTGATCATCTATCAACGCGGCAGCGACTATGTCAGCGTCATATCTGAGACGGGCTGTGCTTCGTGATGCGGGCACTTGCAAGCGAGCAGCATCAAGGGAAGCCTGATCAACAAAGAACGAGCGCTGGAGATAGGCCATCGCCGCGTCTTCGGCCCCATCCAGTTGCGACTGGACGAGATCCTGATCCTCCGGCTCAGCCAAAAGGTGCTTCATCGCCAATTCGATGTTGATCACGCTCATGATTATTTAGCCTTGTTTTTCAGCTCGGGTTTCGGCTTTTGGCTGGCCTCTGGAGCAGCTTTGTTATCCGCTTCCTTGGCCTGTTTGTTTACGGGTTCGGCCGCCTGCTTCACGTCGTAATCCTCAATCAAACCGTTCCGGTGAAGCTCCTTGGCGCGGAACTCATCGACGGTAATGTCACGGCCCTTCTTCACGTACTCATGTCCGTTAAGAAAGCCCTTTTTGGTTGTTACTTCGATATCTGGCATTAGCACACACGCCCGGTCACCCGGGCGCGCTCCTTGGATGATTGAGGAATTAAGGCGTTGGGTCTTCGAACTCGCCGTGCACGAAGGATTCCGGACGGTACACCGCCAGCGCCAGGCGCTCTTCGGCACGGATGGTGACCATGTTGGTGCGGAAGTTATCGCCGTCTTCAGTCGAAACCTCGACAGCGGCGTCTTCGCGGTCGAACACCTGGGCGGCGATGTTCATTGCGCCCACCAGGAACTCGCCTTCAGGTACCGCGTTGCTGTCCACCACTGGCAACTTCCAGAGACGCTGAACGCCGCCTTCTTGGACGTTGACCCAGATGTAGGAGCCGGTGCTGTCCTTGGTCAGCTCGATATCGGCCCAGTCGACTGGGTTTAGCGCGATGGCCGAAGCGCGGTATTCAGCGACCCGCACTTGCAGGATCGCGCGGCGCAGGGTGTCGATCTTGGTGTCGCCGGCCTTGCGCAGCGCTTCGTTGAAAGTGGTGGCTTGCGGGATCAGGCCCAACAGGTTCTGGCCGGTGCCGTCACCAGCGAGGATCTGCTCTTCTTCTTTGTACTTCAGGCCGTAGATGGCGCGGCCGTTGATGTAGCTCTGCAGCAACGGGATGTCCGACAGGACCTGTTTCGAGGCTTTGAACCAGTGAGCGATGGTTTTGACAGTGGTGGTGACCATGCCAAACGACAGATCGGACTGGGCCTTCAGCGCGCCCTCGCCTGCCTGAGGTGCTGCCATGTTCTGGAAGCCGGTCTCTTGCACGAACTCGACCGCGTTGGAACCGGTACGACCAGGCATGATCAGGTCGCGAATGGTGAACTGACGCTCAGGATCCGTGATGATCCCGGCAACGCGAGTCGGCTGAATGCCTACACCGACGCCGCCAGTTCCAGTGGTGGCACTGGTGATATTGGTGACAGCTTTCAGGTTCAGGCGCGCAATGCCGCGCCCCTTCGTGGTCAGTGCCTGGTAGTCATCCGATTCGGACAGCTGTTCGCCGACGGACTTTTGCTCGCTCGGATCGTTCGCGGCGAAGCGACGAGCGAGCTTCTGCTCGATGTCTTGGAAGCGATCCTGAAGGGCCAGACCGTCCTTCACCAGACCATCCAGAATGGTTTTGGTCTCAGTCAGGATGGTGCCGTGCTCCTTGATTTCCTTGTTCGCTTTTTCAGCGAACAGTTTGATCTCCTGGTCGCGCTGATCGAGAAGATCGTTTACCGCTTTCAGCTGGATCTTGTCGTCGGCATGCTCCTTGCGGTGCATCTGACGGTCTTCGGCGCGAGCCTGGTTGCTCATGGCGTTATGCATGGTGAATCCTCAAAACGAAGGGAGGGACAGTGCTGGGCGCGACTTAAGCGCCTCGAACACTTCAATTGCTGCCAGGTCGCCCGCGGACTCGCTCCGGAGCAGATGCTGCAGTCCGCGATTGGCAATCACCGCGGACTGTGTTTTCGAGAAGCCTGCCTCGCGCAGGAGCAGCTCAAATTCGGGAAGTGAAGGCAGGCCACCGTGGGCCAGCTTCGACTTGATCGTGTCGGTTCGGGCCTCGTCGTTGGCCGGCACTGTCACGATGGAGATTTCGACCAGGTCGAGTTTTGTCAGGGTCCGGATCCGGGTCTTCTCGTCGAAGCTGGATTCACGCACGTAGTAACCGATCGACAGCCCGGTGATGGATCGAGACTTCATGCCTCGCATGGCGATGCGCGCATACGGCGCGTCAGCCAGCCAGAGTTCGCCATCCCCGAACAGGCCTTTGGCGTCCTCTTTCAAGGTGTCCATCGACCAAGAGCCGATGGGCTCGGCGGTTCGGTGCTGCCACAGAACTGGCAGCGACCGAGCCTTTGCCTTCAGATCGGCGATGGACTCGAGAAACGCGCCTGGGGCAACCACTTCGTTGTAGCTGTCGATCACGCCGAATACGGAACCGTACCCAGAAAAAAGGCCGTCATCGCTGACAGCCTTCACGTCGTAGTCGAATGAGCGGTACTTCACCGCCACCGATTGGTCTTTTCGGTTCATTCAGAATTACCTTTTGGCTTGTCGTTGAGCCAATCAATCAACGCTGAACGCGCCTGCTGGGCATCGCCGGCATCGCCGCCGAGCTTGTCGATCGGCAGCATGTTTGACTGAACTGTGAGCTGTGCGGCGTTGCCGCCTTTGGGTGCAAGGTTCTCTTTGATCCGGCACTCGTCGCGGGTGTAGATACCGTTCTGGGTCATCGAGCTGTAAAAGGCTGCGCGAGCAGCGCTATCGGCACGTAGCAAGCCTTCCGGGTTGAACTTGGCGTAGAACCGGCGGCGCTCGTCGGGACGCAACAGTCGCCGATTGATACTCTGCTCGATGCGCTTCATCCAAGGCAGCAGCGTGAAGCTCAGAAACCCGAGCATCTGCTGCTCCATGCCCGTGCCCCAGCTGGTGCTGTTCGACGTGTGACCGACCATCCAAGGCGGAACACGAAACCACCGGCAGATCTCTTCAACGTTGAAGGCTCGGGTTTGCAGCATTTGGGCATCTTCAGGTGTCATGGACACCTGCTGATATTTCATTCCGGCTTCCAGCACCATCGTCTTACCGGTATTCACCGCACCAGCGAACTTGGCGGCCATATCCTCGCGGATGTCCTCCCGCTGGGCCTTGTTGAGGATCTGGTCGGTGGATAGAACACCACCGAGTTTCATCCCATTGGCGAACATTTTGCTGGCCGACTCATCGGCCGCCATCGCAGCGCCGAATACATTGCGGCCCATGGCAAGTGGGCTCAACCCGCACATGGGATCAGTCCCGAACCCCCGCGTATGCATCATCTGCTCGTCGAGCAGCGTATGAGGTTTCCCCTCGCTGTCGATGAATCGGTATTCAATCGCGCCGCTGGATGTGCGCCGAGGCGGCGATACCGACTGCGGAAGAATGAACTCCAGCGAAGAAAGATCGCGGCCGACCAAATGAGGCTCATTGAAACTATTTCCGCTGAGCAGGAGGCTGGCTACCACGCACTCCCAGAACTCGACAGGGGTTTGGTCTGCGTTCGGTTGCTGGCTGATCACTCGGTGTACAGGGTGAGAGGTGGCCACTTCTGGCACACCGTTCTTGTCTTCGTAGAGAGCGATCGGGAGCGTGGCCAAAGTCTCAGCAATCAGTCGCACGCAGGCCCATACCGTCGACAGCTGAAGCGCTGTCTGCTGGCTCACAGTTTTTCCCGAAGCGGAATCTGTGCCGTAGAAGCCATTCCAGAAGGCCGCATCACCGAGGCCGATCCGGCGACCAACCCAGCCAGCCAACGACGATTTGACCAACCCCGGCTCTGCCGATTTGAACAGCGCCTGCCGCAACACTGACTTGAGAGGTTTATTCACCGGTCAGCCCCTTGCGAATGAATCCAGCGGCGGTCAAAAAAGACGCGCCGCCAGCGATCAGGGACCATCCGAGACCGGCCAGGACAAACACGCCGGCGACAAACAGGCACAGCGCTGCCACGGTCACCACGATGAAGAGGATCAGGCCTGTATCCATGGGAGAGTTATCCAACAATAATTGGTTTCGAAAAGAAGTCGCTGATGTTACCGCTGTTGTCGTTGACCAGAATTAGCGCCCTGCCGATAGCCATGATCAGGGCGACAGCACCGTCGATCTTGTTGTCGTCACCCTGCTTGATGGGCCGCACGACATCGTCGTTGCCTGGCATGTTTTTACCGATCACGTTGGCGATACACCAGGTCATGATCGGGTGCCCGTCGTGATGGAAACGGCCGGCGGTGATAGCCGCCTCGAGCTCCTTCATGGGATCGGACATGTTGGTGTAGTTCTGCGTGATGGTGATCGGGCTGAAGCCTTCGTCATCGAGATCGTGACTGAGGCCGGTTGCGCCGTGTGGGTCAATCGGGCACTCGCGGACCGGCGCCTGATGATTGGCTTCCTTGGTGTCTTCGAAGATTTCGCGATAATCGATTTCGGCGCCATCGGTGATCTCCAGATGCTTGGAATTAATCCAGGCCTGGAAGCGTTCAGACATGCGCTTGTTGTCACTGTCGTACGCGGTGTCGTAGGGCACCCAGAACTTCGGGGCCACGCTGTAATAGTGCGTCTTCCCATCAATCACACGCCAAAACAGGCGCGACCTTGAGTTCATGTCCAGCTTGCGAGCCAAGTCGAAGCCGGCAATCCACTCCTGCCCCTCGAACTGCTCGAGCGTAAGCGTGGTGTCCTCGCAGGATTTCCAGTCTTCCATGTTGAAGAAGCCGGACTTCGCACTCACCCAAAGGTTGAGGTGCTTCGTTTTGAAGGTGTTCGCGAACCGAGCCGAGCGAATCGCCCTGGCTTGCTGGCTCTCCAGATACTCCTGAAACACCGAAACCCCGTGGTTCGGGTTGGCCTTGGCCAGCATCTTCGGATCAGTCCAGTCATCGCCTTCGTCCAATGTCCAGATCCAGCCGAACAACTCTTCATCTGGAACGGTGCCAGCCAGCATCTCCACGACCTGACGGCGCTTGTCGTAGCAAGGACCTTCGATATCGGCGCCGGCAGTGGTGATGATGAACATCAGCGGCTGCCGTCGAGCGCCCATACCGGTGAGCATGGTGTCGTACTGGGCTGAAGTGGGATGTTCGTGATACTCGTCGACGATTGCGCAGCTTGGCGATGCACCATCCCCAGGGTTACCAATCAGCGGCTCAAAGCGGCTGAAGTCGGACGGGATGTTCATGTTCGAAGCGTTGACCTCTATGCCCGCAGCCTGAATCAGCATCGGAGACTTGCTGACCATGAGCTTGGCAGGCCGGAAAACCTCCCATGCCTGTTTCTCAGTGGTTGCCCCGGCATACACTTCGGCACCGAACTCGCCGTCGGCCACGAACATGCTGATGCCTACGCCGCCCGCGACAACAGATTTGCCGTTCTTTCGTGGCACTTCCCAGTAGCTTTCACGGAACCGCCGGTGACCGCCTTTCTTTTTGACCCAGCCAAACGTGACGGCCAGGCCAAACAATTGCCAAGGCTCGAGGCTGATCAGCTGACGTTTGAATGCCCACTCGCCCTTTGTATGGGGCAGCAGTTGAATCAGCTTGAGCTTCTTCTCGGCCTTGATCGGGTCAAACTTGAAACGGAACCCGCGCTTGCGGCTCGCAGCCAGATCGTCGAAGTGACGCTGCACCGCTTGGTGGATATAGCGGCATGCCGGGACCTTCCCGCGGAGCAAGGACCGACCCCACGCCATTGCCTTGTCGACATTGGGATGGGCGGATTTGGTCATCAGGATCTCAACAGGTTGGCGAATTCGTTGGTTTCTTTCTCCTTGTTGCCGCCTATGAGGCGGCTGCGACTGGCTGGATCAAGGCCGAGCATCGACCCGAATGTAACCATTTGCCGCATTGTTTCGTTGGCGGCCGTCAGCGCCGGGTTCTTCATCGGGCCGCCAGTAGCACCGGTAACGACAATTCCGTGCACCTGGATTGATTCCTGCGCCATGCGCCAGTTGTCGTAGGCGCTGCAGAAAGCTTCGACGTTATGTAGGTCGGTGATCGCGACGACGTTCTCGCGCAGCAGCTCCGGAACAATCATGTTCCACATGGTGGCGGCCCGAGGGCTGAACCACTCGGGCGGGTCTATCTGGGTGAACTTGGAAAACTGGGGCTCGGCGGTGTTCAGCGCACGCTTGCCAGGGTTTCCAGCCAATGCTTTCTTGGCCGTTGGCTTGGGTTTGCGACCACGGCCGGCGACCGTGGCGGTGCCTCCCATCGCGCAACTCCTGAATTTTTAATTTCGCGGGTGTAAGAAAACGATTGAGGGCGCGGTCTAGAAGCCAAAAACCCTGGACTTTCGACCCTCCCCCACTCCATGAACGCGAATTCCTCTCATTTCGGTCTTTTTCGACCATTTTTGGTGAAAATGCGGGCGATTCGTTCTCATTTCGATCATTTGCCCGGATGATCCGCGCTTTGCTGCACCGCGTTGCCCCATCCGCCGTCTTCGGCCGCTGTCTTGCGGCTGTGGCATGGTCGACACAGGCCTTGCCAGTTGGATCGGACCCAGAACGCATCCTTGTCACCTTTGTGCGGGATGATGTGGTCGAGATCAGTGGCAACCACCACCAAGCCCTGACGCTCGCACTCAGCACACAGCGGGTGCTTGGCCAGGTAGGACTTGCGGGCCTGCTGCCACTTGTAGCTGTACCCACGCTGGCTGCTGGTATCGCGCTGCTTCTCTCGCTGTTTAACCTCGAACTGCTTGCCCACATCCGCATGGGCCTCACAGTAGCGAGGGTTGCGGGTGAGTACGTTGCAGCCCTGGGCGTTGCACGGCTTCTGTGGCCTCAGCGGCATGGGCTGCCATCCATGTAGGTCGATGGCAAAGCATCGGGGTCTTCTTCACTCTCGTCTGCCAGCGCCTGAATCAAGAGCAGCTGCTGCTCGGCCATCCTGTTGAGGATCGCTGTCTGCTGCTTCTGCTCGGTCAACACCTGGGTCAGCAGGCTTTCCAAGTAGCTGAGCGGCTCGCTCATATGCAATGTCCTTCCACTTCTTGATCCATTCGCGCCGGGCGGCGCATCCGCTGCAGGACATCACCGGCCTCCTATTTGCTCTGACTGCGCTTGATCTGGGCGTCCACCTGATCGGCGCAGGTATCGAGCAGCTTGACGGCCTGATCCTTGAGGTCCCACACGTCGCCGTTGTCGCGTAGGTCAGCCTCTTCGGCATCAATGCGCTCACACGGGATCAGCTCAGGGGGCTCGACTCTTACTGCTGTTGTCTTTGTTACCAGCGGCGGCGGGCTTCCCGCGCAGGCCGTCAGGCAAAGGCTGAGCAGCCCAATCGCGAACAGGCTTGCTGTTTCGTTTGAGATCATCGAAGTCTTTCCTCGCCTTCTTGGCTTTCTGCTCGCTGGCATTGATTCGCTTCGCCAGGTCGGCGGTGTAGTCGGCGTTGCGCTGGGCCTCGGCGCGAAGTGTGGTAATCGTCGCCTGGCTTTCTTTGTTGGCGTCGACCGCGTCTTGCTTACCCTTGGCCTCGATTGTCACCTGACCTTCAAGGGCAATGACCTGGTTGTGCTGGATGATCAGCAACAGGCAGGCAACGAGCGCGATGATTGCTGCAGCGGCGAAGGCCTTCATAGCGAATCCACCTTGCGGCCTAAGAAGCGGGTCACCATCTCGCGAATGGCCGTGACGCCGAGGAAGCCAATGGTCCCGCCGGCGGCCACAGACAGGCTCGATGGCCAGGCCATCCACTCAATGACGCTACTGGCTGACAAGCTCAATCCACCGCAGATCAACGCCTCGAAGAATATCCGGCGCTTGCTGGTTTCTTTAGCGTCATACAGGACACGCAGAAAGGAGATGAGGATCGCCATAATTGCGCCCTGCCAAAGTGGATTGCTCAGGGCCACCCAGATAGCGGCCCACGTGTCCGGGTTCTTTTCGGGCATGAGCGTCATCCGGTGTCCTCCCTCTCGGGGAGCAAAATAGGTACAGCTCCAGCAGCACTCCCAGCTCGGAGCAATGGGTGTGGTGGAGCCGTAAACGAAAAAGCCCCGGCAAATGCCAAGGCCCAAATGGAATGATAGAAAGCAAAAAGCCCGACGCTTGGGCCGGGCTTAATCATGAAAAAAAAAAGCTGTCAGAGCTTAGCTAAGGCGAGAATAAAACCAGCTAGAGCCATTATTGCCGCAGCAACCGGAACCTCCCAGCGATTGAGAAGATTCACATGAGTATCGAAAAGTTGCCACCGATTGCGGACATCCATAAAACGCCACCACCGGACCCTGAATCGCTCTACAAAAGTGCTGCTCTCATAATTGCTTTCAACACGACAGAAAATTAGGTATTTCGTAATCAGTTGCTCATAAAACTCTGAAGTTAGAGCATCTGTATTTCTACCGACCCAAAGAAGTATGTCGGCCTTTTCGATGATCGACTGATTTGATATTGGGGGCCTGAGGAAAACCTGTATCAGCGCCTGTCCAAATGTGTAATGGACCGTCAGCACACCTCCCGCCTCCCGGCCATGCTCAATATGGATAGAGGTGCCATTGTTGAAAATAGTCCGCCTATCCGTGAGTCGATCATCCTCACTGAGAACAACGTAATCATATCCTCGATAGATCGGAGCATCTTTATCGCAAAGCTTGGCGCCACTTTCTTTATCGAGCACCGAAAACCGATCAGCGATTTCGGAGAACCCCTGGAACACGGCAACCGCTCTTTCCTTATGGAAAACCCAATTCCGATCGCACCGTCCTCTTTCTAGCGCGAAACGGCTTCGCTTGGATTTTTCCTTTTTCCAGATCGAGCTTACCGTCATGAATACTTCCTTGCTGAATGCACAAAGCAAAAAGCCCAACTCTAGGGTCGGGCTTTGCTCGCGGAAAAACCGCAAAGTAACTGAAATCTATAGTCCGGCCCCGGTCCTGTCAAGCAGCCTGACGACGAATATCTAAAGCCCCGTCGATCCAGGCAATACCCGCTTTCCAGAGCTGCCGCGTCTTCTCTTCGCCGAAGCCTAGCTTCTTGCCGACATCGACCAGCGCCTTGTCGCGAGAGGTGTAGTACTTCATCAAGACGTTGCCACATTCGGTGTAACGCAGAAGCAGGCGCCCCATCAGCCCGTCAATCATCAGCGCATCGTCATCAGTGATCATTGGTGTGTGTAGGGTGTTCTCGCGGGAGGCGCAGCAGGACACTCCCGATCCCAGAACGACCCATCGCCCCCAATGCTCCAGCAGGTCTTCTGAAGTACGCTCTGTGAAACTCTTGGTTCTGGCCATTGATCAATCCCCTGTGAAGTTCGATCCGCCGGCACCGCGGCGGTTGTTCTGTTCGTATTGTTCGTGGGCACCGCCCTGCCCCTGCTTTGCCCTTGCCAGCTCGGTGGTCATGTTGCGCAGCTTCAAACTGAGCTGCTGCACCAGGTCGGGCAGTGGCATCGCCTCACCGGTAGTCGCGCAGACCCAGCCCGAAGCGTTGCACTGGACGCAATCCAGCTGATGGAACACCCCGCTGATGACCGTGGCGCCGCGGCAGATCCCGCACACCATGAGTGGCTTCGCGTCGCGACGGAATGCCGGGCCATGCGACTTCTTCATGCGGCACCTACAAGCCAGTCGGCGGCGGCATCGAGGCTGAACGGAACCTGATTGCTGTCGATATCGAAGCTGCGTCCACCGAGCATCACGACGTGCAAGCGGCGGAATTCGTCGAAATTAAGCATGCAGACCATGAACACTTTGGACCGGTCGAAAGCTGGCTTTTCGGCCTTGCTCAAGGCAGTCGCCATGGAGAGGGCGAAGGCGCCATGCTCGGAAATATGCATTTTTAAACCTCGCCTATGGTTGATTCTTGAATGGCCTCGCAGGCCTTATTTTCCGTGGCTTGCGGGGCATTACCGGAATCTCCCGTTCTAAAGCCGGTCAATCCGTGAATGAGGTCAAAGCCACGCTGATCTAGATGCGCGTGCCACTTCTCCAACGCATCGCGTTTGCGGCTCATCATGTCCGACTGGATGTACACCTTCACGTTGTGGCCCATGGCGTGGTTGATCAGCAGTTCACCGATCAGGTGGTCGATGCCGATGTCGGCCCAACCGGTGCGGGCCACCTTGCGCAGGTCGTGACTGGTCCACTCGCCCTGCCCCAACCGAGTGAACACGGCACTGGCCTGGTCTTCGCTGAGTGGCTTGCCATTGCGCGCCGGGAACACGTACTGGCCGTCATACCCATTGGCGTACTGCCATTCGCGGTAACGGATCAGGATCGCGCACATCTGCTCGGTCAGTGGCAAGTGATGCTCGACGCCGGTCTTGGTGTGATCGCCGGGGATGAACCACTCACGCTCGGCCAGGCTGATGTGCGGCCATTGAGTCAACCGGCTTTCACCGATGCGCGTACCGTGGCAGAGCATCAACAGGGCCAGCATTGCGTCACGCGGGGCAGAGACGAAGACCTCGGCCAACTGCACCAGCAGCTCAGGCAGTTGCACGCCGCGCAGTCTGGACGGCTTGATCCCGACCTTGGCCTTGGAGAAGTCGCTGAACTTGATGCTGGCCATTGGGTTGGATGCAATCAGGCCTAACTTAAACGCCTGACGGAAGGCCAGGGCCAGCAACTGGAACACCAGGCGCACGTAGTCGATGGACAGCGCCTCCTGCAATGGCCACATCAACTGGCTGTCGAGGATGGCCTTGTCGACGGCGGTCAGCGGCAGATCGCCCAGGCGCGGGATCAGATGGCACTTGATCGCCGAGGCACCGGTCTTCTTGCGCTTGCTCGACAGGTTGCGGTCCCGGGCCATGCGCTCCGCGTACCAGGCCAGCAGTTCGCCGACGGTTGCCCACTTCGACAGACTGGAGCCCTCGCCGGCGGCGACACGCAGTCGGGTGGCTGGCAATGCCGCCACGACCTGCTTGGTGTTGAGGTCGGGATAGCCGCCGATCAGGTTCCACTCGCCCTTGGTCACCAGGTACCACGATGCCCGGGCGCGGTCCTTGTTGAAGCGCAGGTAGAGCCCGCGGTTGTCGGTGTCTCGCAAATCGCGGACGGTGCCAGCGGCCTGACGCTTGATCTCGGCATCGGACATCTTCACGGCGGCGCTGGTCATGCAGCCACCACGGTTGGAGCCATGCGCAGGTAGGCGCGGATCTGCTCCATTGCGTCGAAGTGCCCACGGCAGACCACGGCGAGATAACCCTGCTCGTTCAGTTTGCGGATGCGCTCGTGTTGGCTGGCCGAGATGGCGGCATCGTTCGGTGGTGTGGCCTTGAACTCGATGTACAGACCGAAGTAGCCACCGCGCGCCATGGTCAGCACCAGGTCAGGGATGCCTGCCACCACGCCTTGCTGCTTGAGCTTCGCGGCCACCGACTTGAGGCGATGCCCACCGTTCGGGACGTGATAAATCAGGTCGGCGACTTCGGGCATACGGATGCGCAGCTCGCTCATGAGCGCGGCCTGCTCCTGCCCTTCTCGGTCGACTGACTTGGCGCGCACCGGCTTCTGCTTGAACAGCTTCATCGCGGCCGGCTTCATTTGCGCTCACCACTTGCGATTTGAGATCGGCGGCGAAGGTAGCGGACTGTGCGCCAAACGCCTCCGGCCAGGATCAGCATGAAGCAAAGCCAAAAGTGAATCAGAATGTCGTTCGGGTAGACGCTCATACCTTCTCTCCGGTGATTAGATCAATAACTTCGAAAGTGTCAGGCCACATCAGGCCGCCGAAGCGCTTTGCTACGGCAATGTGCTCGAACAGGGCAGCGGCACGATCAGGCTTGTCGGTGAGGTCAAACTTGTGCGCACAGCAGTGCACTGCGAAGCGGTAATCGACAGGGTTAGTCGGTGCAAGGCGGGAATCAGCCATATGGCCGCGCCTCAAGTGCGGTTTTGCGCTTCCCGAACCGCTCCAATAGCTGCTGTCGAGCCTCCTGCCCATTCGCCGGAATCGACTGGCGCGCCATCGTCGCCAGGGACCGCGCATCGCCATATTCCTGAGCCAGTTGCGACTCAGGCTTCTGTGAATCGTGACCAATACCGACGGCGATATCCTCCATGGGCTGGCCGTTCATCAACATGCGGATGGTGATGTCGTAGGCCCTGTCGAAAACCTTGCTGGCTTTCTCCGAGACCAGGTCTGCGAGGTTATGCATCTCGCACTGGAGCGCTGCATGACGCACAGCGGGGTGCGACCACTCTCGCGAGGTGATTCGTGCAGGATGCAAATTCAAAAGCGCTTCGCGGAAAGCCTTGTCGTGAGAAGGAATTCCCAGCATTTCCGGTGTTGGCTGGCACAGCGCGACGAACTTACCCACGCTCGGCATGAAATCGGTGCCCAGAGCCCGGCATCGCTCAATGCCAAAACGGATCTGCTCGATCTGATTAATGCCCGCGACGATGAACGCTTTGGTCCAGCTACGCTTTGCAGCGCCCAGCGCGACGTCATTGGGCCAGGCCTGTTTCCAAGCCGGAAAGATCGCCTGCAGCTCTTTGAAAAGCGCATTGACGACATCGACTGTGCCGGGAGGGAGAGTCTTAGGGATGGTTGGTAGTGCTGGCGGTTGATATGAACCAATTGCGCTCCGGATATCGTCTTTTGCGCCCACAGCGTCCAGCAGTTTCGCGGCGCTCATTGGCGCCTTCGGCTTGCTCATAGGGCACCGCCCATATCATCGCCCCAACCACGATCATCGAAGTCTGGGCCGGATGCTGAGCGCTGGGGAAACTGCTTCACGTTCGAAGCTGCTGCCCGGGCTTTGTCGTTGTTGACCCACTTGACCAGCATTCCCACCCATTCAGCCTGGGTGTTGACCTGGTGCTGAGGCTCGTAGTGAGCAGTGAAAGCAACGCGAACTTCCTCGGTGAACAGGTCTAACGACAACCCACGGTGCAAAGCATAGGTTTTCAGCAGCGTGTCATCCGGCACCCAGTCGAGGGTCATTTCACTGGGCATTCGAGGATCGACAGCCGCCTGCGCAGAGAGTGATTCTTTATTCTTCTCTACATCTTCTTTAGGTAACGCACCGCTAACGTTCGAAGCGTTACTTTTACCGATACTCGCCTTGTGGTTTGCCACACGCTTTGCCGTCAGAAGCCTGTTTTTAGCGGTCTTCCCGTTGTGACGGTCGAAATGCGGAAGACTGATCACACCATTGAGTTCGATCATCCAAGCGACCGACTTCATGTGCTCGCAGAAACCGATAACGCCGACCAGACGATCCAGTAACTTTTTACTAACGCTCGGAGCGTTACCATTTTCGGTTTGCTGGTCGAACCAACCCCAGACGCGCATCAGCTTGCCAACGACCGCGTCAGGGTCGATATCCGCCAGGTCGGCAATTTGGCAAACCTCAGGTTTATCCAGGGTGGTGAGTTCAAACTTGATCCAGTCGCCGGCCATTACGCGGCCTCCTGCAGTAGTTCAGCGAGACGTGTAAGGCCTTTCGGGGTAACCATCGGATCGAATGCGGCGCGCTCAATCCCGGTTTCTGGGTCAGGCTTCAATGCTGTGACCTTGTGAGTCATGTGCCCTGTGGTGATGCGCGGCTGATAGGCAACCCAACGCTTTCCCCCGTGGCGCCAGAAGATCCAGCGGTGCTGCTCCAGCCAGGCGAATAAGCGCGCCGGAGCCACACCGAGCTGCTTGGCGGCATCGGTGATGCAGATCGCGCCACCAGCAGCAGCGAGCCTGTTGATGGCGGCGACCTTCGGGGCCTGAACAGAAATGAGACGCTGCAGTTCACCGTTTTTGTCTGCCAGATCGGCAGCAAGTCGGAGGGTTTCGGGAAGGGATTGTGGAATCGTGACAACCTGTCGTGACACGTTTTCCAGTTCGCTCAAACGTGTCACGACACGATGACGAAGCGGGATGCTGTAGCCGGTCAACAGGGTTTCAGTCAGGACGCGGTCGAGGTGGAATTCAGAGGTGTAACCCCGTCCATCCTTGACCTCTTGGATATGGCGCAGATCTGCGCCATCGTCTGCCAGTGCCTTGCGCATCACCCGGATGTCACGGATGACGTCCTTGTGCTGCTTGCCGGTGAGATCGGCGATCTCCCGGCTCGACATGGTGACCGTATTGCTTGGAGCGACGATCGTGTTCATAATAGCCCCGCTGTGTTTTACAAGTTGTTGAAAGAACCGCCCTGCCAGGCGGTTTTTTTATGCCTGGGATTCAGGCGGCTTTCAGCGATTCGCGCAGAATCTGCAGCGCATCGATTGCTTCAAGGATCGCTTTCTCGCCCTGGGCTTTTTCGTGCTGGCTGATGTGGTTGTCCGCAGCGGCATCGAAGATCAAGCGGCCCACGTCCCCGCACTCGGCGGACAGGTGACCAAGCGCGACCATCAGGGGCTTGGCGGCTGGCTTCTCGCGTGACACAAGGTCGAAACCAAACTGATCAGCCAGCGCCAGCAGCGGGCGCATGTCGCCGGTGTGCAACAGCACGCCGAAAAGATGCTCGATGGTCAGATGATGAGCTGCGTTGTCAGGGTTCGAGCGCTGGAGCAGGCTCACGTGCGCCATGCACATTTTCCCAGCCAGTTCTTCCGCCCCGCTTTCCTTGATGGTGGTGTGGCAAGCCCTCAAGAAATCTTCCATTCGTAAAACCTCAATTTTGTTTCCGTGGATGCCCGACGGTGTCTGGGCGATCATTTGGTTAGCGGCTTAAGCAACTGATTTTTTGGGGTGCGCTTCAGCGAGGAGCCAATCGGCTTCGAACGGCTTGCCTCTCGCAGCTGCTAATTCGGCAATTTTGTTTGCGTATTGGGTTTCGCCCGTGTACTCGGTGCGCGGCAGTGAACCCGCCACCAGCCACTTGTAAATAGCTCTCGGAGTTTTCCCGCAGGCCAAGGCCACGGCAGGGACACCGCCAGCATCATCGATCGATTTCTTGAGCGGCCGCATGAGGCCTCCGAGTTAAATATGAACTTACGGTACATATTATGTCGGAACTGAAAGTACATGCAAGGGCATGCGATGCTGAACCTATGGTTCACATAGAAGATATTCGAGCTGCATTTGTCGTCCGGCTGAAAAAAGCCTTAGCCGCCCATGGCATTGATCAATGGGGGGCCGGCGCTCGCCTCGCCGAAATAGCTAAAGTTACGCCCAAGGCATCGAGCAAATGGTTGAATGGTGAGTCCCTCCCCGGGCCTGCCAAGATGAGTGCCGTAGCTGATGCGCTAGGCGTGAAGATCGAATGGCTTCAGCATGGCGCGGGTGATGAACCCAGTTTTTCAAAACTTGCCGAGATTGAAAAAAGCGCCACTGACTTCCACGCGCTTTCGGCTGCAGAAGTAGTTCGGAGCATGCTCGCCACTCAAGGAAAACGCCTGTCCGAAGATGCGCGGAGGCGGCTGCTTGCTGCTGCGGAAGCCGACGACAGTGGTGGCGTACTCGAGGTTGACTACTACCGACCAGGCGCCATAGGCGACGAAGTATGGATTGCCCATTACGACGTCCGGGCCGCGATGGGCGGCGGGCAGATACCTCACGATTACCCCGAGATGTTTCAGGACGTGCGCGTCAGCCCCCAGCACCTGCGCGAAATGGGTGTTGAGTTCAAAGAACATTTCCACCTGAAGATGGTGACGGGCTGGGGCCAGTCAATGGCGCCCACGATCAAACACCGCGACCCGCTCTTGGTCGACGTGAGCGTTCGCGAGTTCTCTGGGGATGGGATCTACATGTTCTCTTGGGAAGGGCACCTGTACATCAAGCGCCTCCAATGGATCGGTGATGATCAGATCAACATGATTTCGGATAACTCTAGACATCCACCCCAAACGATCAGGGCGGACGAAACCTTCATCCAGGCTCGGGTGTTGCTGGTTTGGAATGCTCAGCTTGTTTAGCGCCGTGACCTATTCGTGACCAAAATTTAGAGCTGCTATATGGGGGAACCATGGACGAAAAAAGTACCGAAGTAGATCTGTCTCCAGAGGTGAGAGTGTTCTTGGATCAGCCTGCCACACGGCTTGAGCTCGTTCAGATGGTCCAACCTCTTCGCAGTGTGGTCATTCCTCTTTTCCAAGCAGCAATGACCTCCCTGGGCATATTGATCGAGTCATCAGATGATAGTGATCATAAAGAAAAGGCCAAAAAATCGTTTGAACGACTCAACGAAATTTTTCTTGAGCTTGATAGATTCGACGATCGCATAGCTAACATATTTGAGGGGAAGCCAACCTGGAAGCCGCGCCCTGAGGAAACTGATAATGAATGACAACATCAGCTATCTTAAGGCAGAGTACGAGCATCAGGCCCAAGTGATTTTGGAAGCTGATCAAGAAGCGAAAAAAGGGGGAGGTAATCCTCCTGGAGGTGGGGATTTGGAATCTCGTGTAGCCGCACTTGAAAAATCATCTTTAGAAATACGGGAAAAGCTCGTGCGCGTCGAAATGCGGCTCGACAGCATCGAATCCAATATGGCTACAAAGGTAGATTTGGCAAACATCGCATCGAAAGACGACTTGAACGGCTTAATTCGTGCCAGCAGCAAAGATATCCAAGATCTTGCCGTTTCTTTCCATAAAACTATGAACGAGCAGACTTGGAAATTTGTGGGTGTCGCCACAGCCCTTGCAGCGATTGCATTCACCGCTGCAAAATTTATCCATTCGTAAATCCCCACAGTTTTTAGAAGCCCGGTCCAAGCGCCGGGCTTTTTTATGCCTAATCAGAAAGGCGCCGGTTCCTCGACGGGCTCCATCACCACAGCCGCCCCAACCTGATCGGGACTTGCCTCCCACTTCAGCGTCACCGATTCATCGTCGTTGAACGTCATGTCTATGCCATCCGTCTCGTTCAGTAGCCCCATCACCTCCTCCCACTCGCGGTCACCATCCGTGTCCAGGCGATGGATCGTCACCCAGCGCTGAATCTGCGCTACGGGGTGGTTGATCATCGATGAGACGCGCAGCCCGAGCCTTTCAATCCCGCTCATTTCTTGTCTTTGTGCCGGTTTTGACGGCCTGCTCGCGTTGGACATTCCACCCTCCAATTGCTGTATATGCATCCAGTATTAGCGAACTATAGCGAAGCAATCCCCTGCGGTAAATCCTTAAAGCATCGCGCCAGAAACTTTGGTCGATTGTGTACTCTCATCAAAAATATGTACTTTTGGTACTTGACCTAATATGAACTGTTGGTTCATATTTGATCCATCGCAGCGACACACAGCCACTGCGGCACCACCGCTCTTTAACAGCCTGAAGACGAACCCTGATTGCGATCAGGGAACAACAACGCAACACGGCCTGCTTCCGTGTCCGGTAACTCGGCACGCAAGGTTCGCCGCTGATGGAAAGCATCACTTCTGCACCTTGGCGACAGGGTGCAGCGGGATGACAACCAAGAGGAAACAGATATGGCAGCTCCAAAGCGCCCAACTGCTGCACAACTGCAAAAACAGGTGGACAACTGGAACGCAAAACACCCAGTCGGGACCATGGTCAGCTTCGAAAATATCGTTGGCCGCGGTGAAACACATAGCGGAGCGACACGAGATGAGGCTTCGGTCGTTGGCGGGCACAGCGCCGTGATCTTTCTGGAAGACAAAAGTGGCTTTGTTGATCTGGGCCACTGCACGGTCGTGGCTTGACTCATCACTTCTGCCCATTCACTGAGTGGGCAGCGGGATGGCGAAAGCCTACGGAAATGGGCGAACTACACGTATGAACCCCATATAAAAGTAATGGTGACGTGGATGTCCGGTGCAAGCCCGGGCCCGAGCACCTGGTACTCCCCAGCACCAGGCCGCATCGGTAGTCACTGTCTGGATGAACCACGGGCCTCTGCTTGCAGGCATGGCAAGGGCGACAGTGACTACCGATGCGGACGAAACCCCGGCTTATACCGGCCACCTGCATTCAACCTCGAACGGAGAAACCATGCTCAAGATCATCCTGATCGGTGCCGCGCTGAGCTTTGAGAGGCCAGAACCTCCAATCCCTGCAAGCGTGTCAGGTGATCCATTGCGCTGTGTGCGTGAGCACTGGCGAACGATCATCGGGGTCGCAGCGTTCTGGCGCTGACCTCCCCGCCAAGAATCCCGCGTGGCGCAGTAAGCCTGAAGGCTGCGCCGAACACCCTGGCAGGCAGCGGACATCTGGGCCGTCGGTGTCACCGCGCACCGGCCGAGCAATCGGTAGGCCACCCCAAGCTCAAGATCATCGCTGATGATTCAAACCCAGGCCGTCGCCAGTAGCGGGCCTGGGGCGCTCACATAAGGTGGACTTTGTGACGCAAACAAAAGCCCGGTTCCGATCGGGCTTTTTTACGCCTGCCTTTATCCGTCAGCACTCTCCCTTGCGCCCAACGGCAACCAGTAGACCGGCCGAGTGCTGACGAATATCCGCAACTCCACACAGAGGGATCAGCCATGCACCCATCAATGCAACAACGCAACGCCGGACTTTCCGCCCTCCGTGTGCGGGCAAGCATCGCCACCGCCGCGCTCTACGCCATGATAGGCAAGGACCAGCCTGTGCAAAAGATCCGCTACCAGGTCCAAACCAAGGGCAACGCTTACCACATCGTTGAGCTCTCCACTGGTTTGACCAAGGGCTTTCGCTGGACGTGGAAAGAAGCGGTCAACTATGCCCAGGTACTGGAAGCGCGCGCCGACGGCATAAAGGTTTCGCTGACAGGTGAACGGAAATGATCGGCGTGCCAATGCCCAACCCGCGAGACTCGATCATCGCGAACCTCAACCAGCAGCTGGATCAGTACTTCGGCCAAGGCCGGGCGGTGGAAGAAGTCGCCGCCGGCGTCAGCGGTGAAAAGGCGGCCATGTTCGGCACCTCCCACAGCAACAAGCTGCGGATCGGTCGCAACAAGCAGGCGCCTCGATTGAAGGAACTGGCCGACGCCGGCAAGACCGTCATCGAAGCAGCGAAAGAGATGGGCATGGAAACCAAGCGCGCCAGGCTGATCGCCCGTGAGAACGACATCAAGTTCCCGGGCCCGCCGTGAGACGAATCAGCAACCAGGTGCGCCAGCGCCGACGACAGACATGGCTGGATCTACCGGCCCACGGAATTGAAGAGGCAGGCCATGGCCAAGTGCAACGCGGAACGGTCAGCGAAAGCCGCGGCGAAGAAGAAGAGCCGTGGCGAAGAGGAAATCAGGCTGCACTGTCTGCCCGGTACACGCCAAGCCCTTGCTGAGCTGATGGCCTGGAGCGGCATCGAGGAACAGGGCGAGGCAATCACGCTGATGATTCACCACCTGCATGGTCTTGGCCCGGGCGGTGCCCTGCCGCTGCTTGAGCCTCCCCGACACGAATACGTGATACCCGAAAACGTGTCGCGGAAACTGAAGATCGCCTATCAGCGAGAGTCTATGCGGCTGACGCACGAAACTTGATCATATTTTGAAGCCTGCTGTGAGCTGGATATTTTCAAGAGCCTCCATCGCCGCCGATTTTTCTTTAGGTCCGCCCGGCCCATTACTTCCCATGATTGAGCCGGCAGCGGCTTTGAAAACCGAGCCAGGAGGAAAGCCAGCCCTCAAGCTATTTTCCTTGATCAGTGCGATGACAAGATGCTCAAGAGCGGCCAAGCGTGCTGATTCATCCATAACAACACCTCCATAGAAGCCGGCCACATGCCGGTAACCCGTAATACCCCACTTCAACGAATCACGCCAGCCGGCGAGGCAATCAGCTATCTGAGCACTTATGAGTTCCCTACCTGATCACATGCTGGCTGACCGGTATCAGTCGTACTGAGACTGAGGGAGAAGATCGCCTTTCCCTAGTGTGTTGATCAACTTTCTCACTCATTCGGGCCGGGAATATTTTGCAAGAAGATCATCCGCTTTTTTGCAGACTTTAGATTGCGTTTCACTAATCAAATGAAGGCGGGTTTGCCCTTTCAAAAAATAGTCTTCCCACAAATCAGCAGGCTTTTCGCGCAGTATGGAGATCCTAGTAGAGAATGAAGTTATTTCAGACCCGCCGCTTCTGACTTGATCAATGAAATCCCAATAAGAACTTTGGAGTTCGGCGTGCTCTTCAAAACTTAAATGGTGCTGAAGAATAACGTAAGCGCCGTAAAGTGCTGCATCAGAATTAGTCCAAGCTTTTCTAGCAGCCTCCGTTTTATCCCAGAACCAACCGTCGACTTCTCTGTTATCCCATACACCTTCGAGCAGGTCGAAACCTAGTGAAACATACCAATAACCTTCGCCTGTGCTTTGACATGCCTGGTGAAAATCTCGAATAGCTCTGTACTTTTCAGCAAAAAGAAATTGCTTCCTCCAAGCACTCAAAGCAATCAATGCCGCAGCTGCGGCAATAGCGGTGGCAGCAGCCCCAAACATATCAAAAAGATCGTGGACATTATCGACCACAAAAAAACCTGCCTTATCTGGAATCATCCCCCAAATTACCCCTGTAAAAAACAACGAGAAACAACCAATCCAGATTACCCAATCTTTTTTCAAAAATTTCTCCCGTCAATTTTCACTTACCGAAGATTATGCCGAAGCTGAAGGCTTCCGGCGAGGATCCCCTATGTCCGCACAACAGAAGAAACCCCAGTTCATCCATGGCCAACCAAGCATGGGCCTGCCGTTCGAAAAAGAGCTGGTGGTAGATCTGTTTGCCGGCGGTGGTGGCGCCAGCACCGGGATTGCCCGGGCGTACCGGGAGCCGGATGTCGCGGTAAACCACAACCCGATCGCCTTGGCAGTGCACCGAGCCAACCATCCACAAACGGCGCATTACGTTGCCGACGTGTTCGAAGTCGACCCTGTGCTTGCCACCGGCGGGCAGCCGGTCGGCATCCTCTGGGCCTCGCCAGACTGTCGCCACCACAGCAAGGCCAAGGGCGGTGCGCCGCGCGACCGTGGTGTGCGCGGTCTGGCCTGGGTGGTTGTGCGTTGGGCCCACGCAACACGGCCACGATTGATGTTCCTAGAGAACGTTGAAGAGTTCTGCGACTGGGGGCCGATCGATGAAGAAGGCCAGCCAATCAAGGCCGAGCGCGGCCGCACCTTCAAGTCGTTCATTGCAGCGCTCGGCACTGGGCTCCCTGCAGATCACCCTGACATGCCCGAGATTCTGGAGTCGATAGGCGAGTTCGTTCCGGTGGAAGCTCTCGTGCGGGGCTTGGGCTACAACGTCGAATGGCGTGAACGCATCGCTGCCAACGCCAACGCACCCACCATCCGCAAGCGGCTGTATTTGGTAGCCCGCAGCGACGGCAAGCCTATCGTCTGGCCAGCGCCGAAGCGGCACAAAAATCCTACCGCCAAGCAACTGCCTTGGCGCACCGCCGCAGAGTGCATCGACTGGAACAACCTGGGCCGCACCATCTTCCGCGCCAAGCCGATGGCTGTGAACACCATGCGCCGCGTAGCCAAGGGCTGCTGGCGACATGTGCTGACCAGCGCGAAGCCGTTCATTGTCCCAATGCGCGGCACCTCGGAATCACACACCAGCACTCACGGCGCGGACGAAGCACTCTCCACCATCAGCGCTGGCGGCACTCATCACGCACTGGTTCAACCGATAGTGGCGCCATTCCTCACCGAGTGCACCAACGGATCATCGCAACGCAACTTCGATGTGCAGGAGCCGCTGCGCACGCAGGTCGCCCAGGTCAAAGGTGGTCACTTCGCCTTGGTCGCCGCACACATGACGGCTTTCGGCCAGAATGCCGCGGGCAGCTCGCCAGCCGAGCCAACACAGACAGTGCTGGCCGGGGCCACGCGTCACGGCATCGTTGCCGCGTTTTTCGAGCAGGCGAACGGAGGCTACTACAAAGGCGATGGCCGTTCGGCCTACGACCCCATCTCAACCATCTGCCAGTCGGGCGCCAACCAGCGACTGGTGAGCGCCTACTTGGTGAAGTACTACGGCAACGAGAAGGACGGCATTTCGCTCACTGAGCCGATGCACACCCTGCCCACGAAGGACCGTGTCGCACTTGTCGAGGTTGTGCAGGTGCCGGACACGCTGACACCAGAACAGACGGACGGCGCCCGGCGCTGCGCCGCCTTCATGCGCGAGCACCTGCCCGAGCAGTTCAAGGAGCCGGCCGAGATGGTCATGGTCGGAGGCTATGTGCTGGTAGATATCACCTTGCGCATGCTGCAACCGCCCGAGCTGAAGGCCGCGCAAGGTTTCGACAAGGACTACATTATCGACCGAGGGCTGTTCGTTGACCCGGTCACCGGCGCCGAAGAATGGCGCGACATCAACAAGACAGATCAGGTCCGGCTGATCGGCAACAGCGTCTGTCCGGATGAAGCCGAGGCGCTCGTCGCAGCCAACGCCGCCGACATCATCGAGCTTTATCAGCGTCTCGCCGCTTAACTTCAGAAAAATTATCGGCAATACCTGACATTAGGGTATGGCATTATCAGAGCAGTAAAATATTATTGTTCGAAAGCTTAAGCTGATCAACCAGAACTCCCAAAATCAACTACTCAATCCAGTATCGTATTACCATAATCATACACAGTTAAAAGACTATCAATTTTATCTTGAGATCCATCCTGCAACTTAAAACTTGAGTACCACTCCTCAACTGACGAGCAAATATCCCTGCAAAAAGTATCGACATTCAGCTGAAGCACTCCGTTAATTCGATTGCAATGATCGCTAGTGGTGGTGAAATGCATACTAGTGACTACCGACTTCACGCTCTGCTTAGACAAATCCGCCTCACCTTGGTGAAGCATTGCGCATCTGAGTGCGTAACACGCATCGCCGTCCATAAAGACTATTTTTTCCCTTTTAGTACCAACTAAACGAGTGTATTTACCCACAACATTACTATCGAACCAGCCAGCATATTTTCTTCCATTTGTTTTATCGTTCTCAGATGCCAGACGCGCGCATATATCGGGCATAGTTAACGACATAAAAAGCGCCCCATACCAATTACCAGTCTCGAGCGATTTTAAAATAGCATCCGTGAAACGCTGCATCATTTATCCTTTGTTTGATTTGAACTAGAAACCCAAATATATCCCATTTTTTTAAAGCACGCCTCCCCCATCAAAGTCAGCCGCTATAGCGGCAAGGATCCCTATGGCCTTAAAGCCCTCCCGTATCGTCTGTCAGTTCAGTTGCGGCGCTGCGTCCGCAGTGGCCACCAAGCTGGCTCTGGCAGACTACGGCGCCACTCACGATGTGCAGATCGTCAATGCCTTCCTCGCCAATGAACACCCCGACAACCGCCGCTTTGCTCTGGACTGTGAAGCGTGGTTCGGGCGACCGGTGACTGTGCTGCGGGATGAGAAATACGGAGCCGACGCCCAGGAGGTGTTCAGGCGCGAGCGGTACATGAAGAATCAATATGGCGCGCCATGTACCAAGCTGCTCAAGCGCCGTTTGCTCGACAACTGGAAGCAGCAGGGTGATGTGATGGTGCTCGGCTTTACCGCCGAGGAGGCTGATCGCCTGGCGGACTTCCGCGAGCGCAACCTAGACCGGCCGGTGATCGCTCCGCTGATTGATCGCGGCCTGGGCAAGGAAGATTGCAAAGCCATGGTCGAGCGCGCAGGTATCGAACTTCCCCTGATGTACCGAATGGGCTACGACAATGCCAACTGCATCGGCTGCGTGAAAGGCGGCGAGGGTTATTTCCGCGCAATTCGGCAAGACTTCCCGGATCAGTTCGAGGGTCTGTGCCTGATCCAGGACGACTTGGGCGAAGGCTCCTACCTTTTCCGCAACCGAACTACTAACGTGCGCTTTTCCCTGCGCGACCTCGGCGATGGACCAGTGCGGCGCAACGAGAAAGTTCCAAGCTGCTCTTTCTTTTGCGAGATGGCCGAGGCCGACATAATCGCCAGCATCTGAAGCGCCTATGCAGTCTGGTTGAACCTGAATGCAGAGACTGTCTCCTCAAGGACTTCCGCGCCCTTTTCCGCTCGACCCTCCCCTTTAACAGCGTAAAGCTTTCCGGCTTCAAGCCCGCTCACAGCTCTACGCACAGCTTCATCAAGGTCTACCTCCATGGCACCTAGTTCAGCAACAAGAGCTGCTAGCGCTTGATAGTAGGGGTTGTCTATCAACAACGGCTTTTCCATCTCTGCTCTCCTTGAGGTGCAGGCCTCGGTATTCTAAGGCGCTTCATAATAGCGATCGACCTGTTCGCCGGCCTGTTCGGATAAAAGGCCGGCGAAGAGTCTGGAAGTTTTAATCTTTCCTGACTTTATCAATAATTGAATCAAATTCGATAATTTGCACAAATGGAGCTAGCTCATTACTGATGGAATTGGAATTACCAATGATTGTGACATGCACTCCTTCATTTTCCACTAGATGCTGAATCACTTCGTGGAAGTCACCATCACCGGCCACCAGATAGAGACGCTTCCAACCGACTTTGCTGAATGATCTCATCATATGAAACGCAAGGCCTACATCAACCGCCTTCTGCGCTTTGGTTACGTATTGCTCACCCGTATTTGGATGAACTATGGCCCCGCCGCCCATATGAGACGGCCACTCGTGAAGCTTGGTCTGCAGCCAATACAGCTTTACGCGCATCCCCGCACCGCGTGGTGGAGCTGAACGTAGAAATTTGTGAAATCCATCTTGAGCTGTGCTTGGAGGATCGTTATCGCAATTGAAGTAGTAAGCATCCCCAAGCGGCTCTCTTACTTCATCTTCGATGAACGTCCGGAATTTGAGGTAATCCATTTTGGCGCCAGCGGCGACACTGCCCCAAGCCTTGATGGCATAACCACCGTCAACAAACAAAGCTGCACCCATGCGTAGCGCTCCCTATGCGGTCAATTCGCGCCGGACACGCTATCAAAGCGACATCACGGATGTCCATGTTTCTCACGCTCGTCTCAGAGAATATCCGACAGTAGAGCGCTCCAGTCGAGCTCTGCCCTAGTCGTGCACGAATGCATCTGTACTCCACCCCGTAATAACCCCTCCCCCCTATTCAGAAGCCTGCCGGTGTACGGCGGGCGGAGCTATGCACGTATGAACAAACAAGCCGCGAAAGATGTTCTCGACGAAATGACCAAGGAGGACCTGGTGGCATGGGTCAAAAGCCATCACTTCTCGCGCCCAAAACGAAGCGATGTCCTGCATCTGCGCTGGGAGCGGCAGTCGGCCCAGGTGCTTGAGGAAATGCAGAAGGAAAACCGCGCACTCGATGGAGTGGACTTCAAAGAGCGCGACCGACTGGCCGTGCGATTCAATGAGTCAAACGACTCTGCTGAGAGGATGCGGCTTCTTGATCTGATGACCCCTTACAACAAGGCAATGTCGGACCACATCAAGCGATCCCAGGCCATCGAAAGAAAAAGCAAAAGAGTCGATGCCCTCTATGAGCAGATCGACGTAGAGCGCCAAAAAGAACACGGGCGTCGATCAGCGTAACTCCATCACCACCTTCTGCCGCCACGCGGCGCGGAGCATCATCATGGCAAAAGTCATTGCCCACATTACGGCCAGGCTGCCGCGCCTCATGGAGGCAGGCGAGTACAGGAAGCTGCGCTACGCCGGCGGCAAGCCGAGTCTGCAACAGTTGAAAAAATGGATTGAGGAAGGCGAAGTGATTGGAGAGGTAAAAGGCGGGATGTACTTCGTGGATCTGCAGGCGGCTGTGATTGGATCGAATGATCCGTTGCTCGCCAAGATGATGGAGGTTGGCTGATGGCTCCCCCGCGCGCCAGGACAGTGAAGAACCGGGACCTGCCAGCGAACCTGTACCCGAACGGGAAATACTGGCAGTACAAAAACCCGATCACCGGCAAGAAGACCAGCATCAACAAGCCGATGGCGGAGGCCATCAAGCTGGCCAAGGCCGCCAACGCCAAGCTGTTGCCACTGCTGGCTGACGACGGGGCGTTGCTGGCCATGCTCACCGGTGACGCTGCGCCGAAGTTCAGCGGCTGCCTGGAGCGTTTCGAGAAGGAATGGCTGACCACCAAGACCTACGCCGCAAGCACCTTGAAGGAAATCAAATTCAAGTTGGCCCGGTACCGCGAGGACTTGGGCGATTTGATGATGGGACAACTGGATGTGTTGACGGTGGCTGAGTACCTCGATGGTTTCGAGAACAACGCCTACACGAAGCACCGCGGGCTGCTGGTGCAGGTGTTCGCGTTCGCCGTGGCCAAGGGCCTGTGCGATCGCAACTCCGCCGAGCTGACCCTGGTCAAGAAGGAAGCAGAGAAGAAGCGCCAGCGGCACACCGTCGAGGGGCTGAACAAGATTTTGGAATACGACGGGACGCCGATCTGGCTGAAGCGAGCCATCCGACTGGGGTTGCTGAGTCTTCAGCGGCGAGAAGATATCGTGATGTGGCCAAAATCGGCCGTGGACCTCGAGCAGAACACCATCAAGGTGTCGCCCGGGAAGACGCAGAACTATGGGAAGCCCGTGCACTTGGAGATTGTCATGGGCCATGCGCTGCGGGAGGTGGTCTTGGAGTGCATGAGATCGCCGGTCGTCTGCCCTTACCTGATCCACTACTCGCCAAAGGCGCGCAAGCGTACCCAGCTCGACGCCAAACTGCACTGGAATGCGGTGACGGCGGACTACCTGACCAAGTCATTCGCCCAAGCGCGGGACGATTCGAAGGCCTACGAAGAGGTGCCGGCCGGCGAGCGCCCCACGTTCCACGAGATCCGCGCACTCGGCGCCTGGCTGTACGAGCAGCAGGGTTTCGAGCAGGAATACATCCAAGGCTTGATGGGCCACGCAGATGTGAAGATGACCGAGCACTACCAAGCGGGGCACGGCGATGACGCGGTGGTTTACATGAAGGTCAAAGCCGACCTGAAGGTGTAACGCGGTGGTCGTTTGCCCAAAATATTCCCAAAGTTTGCCCAAACACCAGACAACAAAAAAGGGCCCACCTTTCGGTGAGCCCTTCTAGACCGCCCAGCAGAGCGGATTTTGTTTGGTAGGCGCGATTGGACTCGAACCAACGACCCCCACCATGTCAAGGTGGTGCTCTAACCAACTGAGCTACGTGCCTGCTGTGAGGCGGCATTCTACGGAATTCCGGAGGGGTGTCAACACCTTTTTTCGAGCTAACCCTATGAATATGCAAAATATTTAATTTCGCGGCGACAAAGAAGATTTTCCGGTGGCTGGCGGTCGATTTTTAACTCGGGTAGGATCGATGCACTCGTAAAATATATTAAACAGAGGCACCAGGATGGCGAACACCCCCTACCCAGAGTCCTATTACGCCGCATCGGCCAATGCGGCTCCGCCGCGTCCGGCCTTGCAGGGTGATGTAGAGACTGATGTCTGTGTGATCGGTGCCGGCTACACCGGCCTGTCCTCTGCCCTGTTTCTGCTGGAGAACGGTTTTAAAGTGACCGTGCTGGAAGCCGCCAAGGTGGGTTTTGGCGCCTCGGGTCGCAACGGTGGGCAGATCGTTAACAGCTACAGCCGTGACATTGATGTGATCGAACGCAGTGTCGGGCCCAGGCAGGCTCAGTTGCTGGGGCAGATGGCGTTCGAGGGCGGGCGGATCATTCGTGAGCGGGTCGCCAAATATAATATCCAGTGCGACCTGAAGGACGGTGGTGTGTTTGCCGCTATCACGGCCAAGCAGATGGGCCATCTGGAATCGCAGAAACGCTTATGGGAACGTTTTGGTCATACGCAGCTTGAGTTGCTGGATCAAAAGCGTATTCGTGAAGTGGTGGCCTGCGATCAATACGTCGGCGGCATGCTCGACATGAGCGGCGGGCACATTCATCCGCTGAACCTGGCCCTGGGCGAAGCGGCGGCGGTCGAGTCGCTGGGCGGCACTATTTATGAGCAGTCGCCGGCGGTTCGCATCGAGCGCGGCGCGAACCCGGTGGTGCATACGCCCGAGGGCAAGGTCAGGGCCAAGTTCATCATCGTGGCCGGTAACGCATACCTCGGGAATCTGGTGCCCGAACTGGCGGCCAAGTCGATGCCGTGCGGAACGCAGGTGATCACCACCGAGCCGTTGGGGGATGCATTGGCCAAGAGCCTGCTGCCTCAGGATTACTGCGTCGAAGACTGCAATTACCTGCTCGATTACTACCGCCTGACCGGCGACAAGCGTCTGGTCTTCGGCGGAGGTGTCGTCTACGGCGCGCGAGACCCGGCGAACATCGAAGCAATCATTCGACCAAAGATGCTCAAGGCTTTTCCGCAGCTCAAGGATGTGAAGATTGATTACGCCTGGACCGGAAATTTCCTGCTGACCCTGTCGCGTCTTCCTCAGGTCGGGCGCTTGGGTGACAACATCTACTATTCCCAGGGCTGCAGCGGCCATGGCGTGACGTACACGCACCTGGCGGGCAAGGTGCTGGCCGAGGCATTGCGCGGTCAGGCTGAGCGTTTTGATGCGTTTGCGGATCTGCCGCACTACCCGTTTCCGGGCGGGCAATTGCTGCGCACACCGTTTGCCGCACTGGGCGCGTGGTATTACGGGCTGCGTGACAAATTCGGGTACTGACAGACACCAAAAACCCCGTGGGAGCGGGCTTGCTCGCGAAGGCGGCGTGTCAGTCGACATCAAATTTGACTGACATACCGCCTTCGCGAGCAAGCCCGCTCCCACAGGGGGAATGGCGTTAGAGTCGATCCCGCGCGATACCGCTACGGATTCGCAGGATGTCGGCGAGTACGGCCAAGGCAATTTCAGCCGGAGTCTTGCTGCCAAGGTTCAACCCGATAGGCGCATGAATCCTCGCCAGATCGGCATCTCCCAAACCACCAATCCTGCGCAGCCGCTCGAAGCGCTTTTGCGAGGTTTGCATCGAGCCCATCACGCCGATGTAAAACGCCTCGGTGCGCACGGCTTCCATCATCGCCAAATCGTCGATGCGTGGATCGTGCGTCAACGCCACCACCGCCGTGTCGCTATGGCAGCCGCCGTCAGCAATGAACACTGATGGCAACTGACGACGAATCTCGACGTTTTCCAGCACCACACCTTCCAGCACTTCATCGCGCGGATCACAGAGAATCACCTCGAAACCCAAGCCCACCGCAAACTCCGCACATGCCTGAGCGACGCTGGAATACCCCGCCAACAGCAACCGCTGCGCCGCGCCAATCCGCACGCGAACCCGGTCGATCTCGCGCTCGATGCGCACGCCCTGCTCGCGGTCATCCAACAGACTGCGCGCCCCGCTGGCCAGATCGACTTCACGGATCAGCCGGCGCTGGCCCAACAGCGCCGACTCCAGTTGTCGTAGATGCGCCTGCACCTCGCAATCAGGCTCAAGCCTCTCCACCAGCACATCGAGGACACCGCCGCAGGGCAGACTCACGCGAGAACGCGGGTCGTCGCCTTCGCCGTAACGGACCACGCTGACGGCTTCATCAAACGCCCCCTCGGCGACGCGTTCGAGGAAGTCTTCCTCGACGCAGCCGCCGGACAGCGAGCCGATCCACAGGCCCTCCGTATTCACCGCCAGCATCGAGCCCGGCGCGCGCGGCGCAGAGCCGTAAGTGGCGAGCACCGTGCACAGCCAGATGCGCTGGCCGGCCATCGACCATTCCAGCGCCCGTCGTACCACCTGCAGATCGAGATGCTGCATGTCAGTGCGCCTTGTGCTCGAGCGGCGGTGCATCGGCCCGCAGCTTCTGCACGTCATTCACCGCCAGATCAGCCGACTGACCACCCAACCCCTGACGCAGGTAGTTCAGCAGGTCAGTAAGTTGCTCGTGGCTGAGTTTGCTGGCAAATCCCGGCATCGGCTGCATGCGCTCGAACCCGGCGAACTTCTGCTCACCGATCCCGTCGTCGATGACCCGCACCAGGTTGCGCGGGTCTTCCAGGCGCAACGTGGTGTTGCCGCGCATGGCCACCGCGATGTGCGGCTTGCCCTCGCCGTCCGGTGCATGGCAACCGGCGCAGACGTTCAAGTATTCCTGACGACCGCGTTGGGCGCTGGCGCTCAGCTTGTCTAGCGGTACGTCAGTCAGCGCTTTCGCCGCTGGCGGCTGATCGCCCAACAGGAACGTCGCCATCGCTGCCAGGTCCGGGTCGTTGAGGCCTTGGGTGCTATTGTGGAACACCGGGAACATCTCATTGAACATCGTGCCTTGGGCGCTCATGCCGTGCTTGAGGAACGAACTCAGGTCCTGATGATTCCAGCCGCGAGCGGCCAGGTCATTGGCCAACAGACTTGGCGCCAGGTAACCGTTGAGCAGGCCGCCGGTCATGCGTTTGTCCTGCTGCATCGCGCCCGGCAAGCCGCGCGGCGTGTGGCACTCGCCGCAGTGGCCGAGCACGTCGACCAGGTATTGGCCACGTTTGAAGGCTTCGCTATTGCCTTCGGTGGACGCCAGTTTCACGTCCTTGCCGTAGAGCATGTTCCAGCCCGTCAGGCCCAGACGTACGTTGAACGGAAAGCTCAGGCTCGTGACCGGTGCTGCGCGTTCAATCGGCTCGACGGTTTTCAGGTACGCGTGAATCGCGTCGGAGTCTTCTCGCGGCATCAGGTGATACGAGGTGTAGGGCATCGCCGGGTACAGGTTCGCGCCGTCACGCCGCTTGCCTTCGGTGAGTGCGGCGAAGAATTCGTCATCGTTGTAGAGGCCGATGCCGTGCTCTTTGCTCGGGGTGATGTTGGTGCCATAGATCGTCCCGAACGGCGAAACGATCGGCAGACCGCCCGCATACGGCGCGCCACCCGGTGCGGTGTGGCAAGCCATGCAGTCGGCGGCGCGGGCGAGGTATTCGCCGCGTTTCACCTGATCATCCGCGTGCGCCAGCAACACTGGGGCCATCAGGCCAACCGCCAACGCCAGGCGGGAAAGTAGAGGCTTCATGCTTAACCCTCCTTGACCAGGCCGAGATCGGTCAGCACGTTGCGCGTCGCGCTGTAGTAACGCACGTAGCCGGTGCAGCGGCAGACGTGGTGACCGAGGCTGTCCTCGATGACTTGCTCCAGCTGGCTTTTGACGATCGGCTGACGCTGCAGTTTCTCCACCAGCACGGTCGCGGCGTTGACGAAACCCGGCGCGCAGTAGCTGCACTGGAAGGCGAACTCATCGACGAAACGCTGCTGGATCGGATTCAGTTCAGTGACCTTGCCCTGCTCGTCACGCTTTGCATGGCCTTCGATGGTGCGCACTTTTTTGCCTTCGAAATAATGCGCACCGGTGATGCAGGTGCGCACTTCTTCGCTGGTGCCGTCCGGGTTGTCGACGATCACCACACAGGCGTGGCAGATGCCCTGGCCGCAGCCCAGGCGGGAGCCGGTGAGGTTTTTGTATTCGTGCAGGTAATCGATCATCGGCAGGTCATCAGGGATGTCCACCGGGCCGACGGATTGACCGTTGAGGGTCAGTTGAAGCGGACGGTTAGCCATTGAGGGCCTCCTTGATGCGTGCGGAAGTGATAGGCAGGTCGCGGACCCGTTTGCCGATGGCGTGGGCCACGGCGTTACCGATGGCACCGACCACCGGGATCATCACCACTTCGGCAATGCCCTTGGAGGGATCGCTGGGCGACAGTGGCGGCAGTATCTCGGCCGTCTGCTTCCAGACCGCGACGTGGCGCGCCATCGGCAAGCGGTAACGGTTGAAGTTCCAGTCACCCTCCCCCGGCCCGCCTTCGTACAGCGGCATCTCTTCGAGCAACGCATGGCCGATGCCCATGGCGATGCCGCCTTCGATCTGACCTTTCACCAACTCTTCCACCAGCACCCGACCGCACTCGACCCACGAGTGATGGTTGAGCACCTGGACTTCGGCCGAGCCTTTGTTCACTTTCAATTCCACCAGCGTCGCCACCGGGCTGTAGTAAGTCACGGCCGCGTTGTTCAGCTGGGTATCCGGGTAATGGACATTCTGGCGGTCGAGCAGATGGAAACCGGCGCTGCTCATCTGCGACTTTTTCACGCTAGGTGCGCCGTCGCCGTACTTGACCGCCAGGCCATCCAGCGGCAGACGCTCGCGCACGCCGTCGATGCTGAATTCGGCCTCGGCCCAGCTCCAGCGGTTGAAACCATGGACCGTCGCGCCGGTCACCAAGCCTTTTTCATGGGCATGTCTGGCCAACTGTTCAAAGCTCAGCGGCTGCATGCCGTTGGCGGTGAGTTTGCCGTCGACCCAATGCGCGTCTTCGCGACGTACCACATACGGGTTGGCTTGACCGCCATAAGGCCCCTGCCCCCAGATCTGCAGCGCCGCCGGCCACAAACCGTGGTTGAACAACACGCGCGCAGCTTCACGGGTGGCATGGCTGAAGTAGTACGCGGAGTTGGTCGCCGACGAAGCGGAAGCCAACTTGCCGACCCAACGCGGATTGCGCAGGAATCCGTCTTGTTCCGCCTGGCTCATGATGTACGGGTTGCCGCTGGTGATCAGCTGCAACTCTTTCCATTCGGTCTCGCCGGTCTTCACTTCGTGCGCCGGGCTGCCAAGGAAATCCGCCACCACCATTGCTTGCGACGTGGACATGCCGGTGCCGATTTCAATGCCGATGTGACGCAGGTGGATGCGGCCTTCAGCGCTGAACTCGATGCTGGCCATCGGTGCTTCGGATCCGGTGCCGAAGTCTTTCTGGCAAATGGCAAAACCGACGCCGTACCAGTTGTCCGGGTCCTGGGCTTCGCGCTGTTTCTTGATCGCGTCGCGGTTTTTCCAGACTTCGTGAACGGCGGCCTTGTCGAGAATCTCGTGCAGGCGCAAGGCACCCGCCGGCACCGCGCCCTGGGTGTTTTTCATGCCCGAGACCATGGCGTTTTTCTTGCGCAGATCGATGGCGTCGATGCCGAGGCGATCGGCTATTTCATCGACCATCATCTCGGTGGACGCCATGCTTTGCAGGGTGCCATAACCGCGCATCGACCCGGCTTCAACGGCGCGAGAGTGATAAGCCGTGACCTGCAGATCGTTCTGCGGCATGTAGTAGATCGACTGCGCTGCCGTGGCGCCAACCGCCGCCACCGATGGGCTGTAGTTGATGCGTCCACCGCCGTCGACGCTCATCTCGGCGCGGAAAATCTTGAAGCTGTGATCGGTCTTGTCCACGGCCAATTGGTAGCGGATGTCGAATGGGTGACGCTTGATGCCGCTCTGGAATTGTTCGTAGCGATCGTTGGCCAGGCGCACGGGAACACCGGCGCCGTACAACGCCGCCAATGCCGCGTAATAGACGAAAATGTTGTGGTCTTTGGAGCCGTAACCCACGGTGTAGCCGGGGTGCATGTTCAGGTTGGCCAGGCCGAAGCGCGACGGCGCGATCATCTTCGCGGTTTCCGTCGCGGCTTCCAGTGGGCACTGAGTCGCCACTACGAAATGCAGGGTCTTGGTCGCCGGGTCGTACCAGCCGTTGCCGTTGTCCGGCTCCATTGCAGCGGGTTCGATCGACGGGGTTTTGTAGCGCTCGTCGAACACCAGCCAGTTGTCTGGCGGAGTGTCTATCTGCTGCTTCATGCGGTCGGCATAGAACAAGCCGCGCTCGGTCAGGTTGCCGTGCAGGTTCGGCTGGGAATTCCACACCGGGCGACGGTTTTTCAGCATCGGGAACAGGATCGAATCCTTGAGGCTGGCGAATTCGTCTTCGTCCGCCGAGGTCGCACCGCCCACACGCACATAGCGGAAGCTGCCGTAGGGATCGCCTTCGTAGAACGGCACCTGAGCACCGTAACGAATCGCTTTGTCATTGAATTTGAGTTTGGCCTTGGCCTGGCGGAAGCGCTCGAAGTCGTTCCAGATCAGGATCGCCACGGGATGTCCGATGAACATCGGCACCTTGCCTTCCGGCAGCAGCGGATCAGGCGCGTGCTCTTCCGGGAAGACAATGCCGTCCTTGTCCAGGTCCGCGGCGGTGACGATGCGGTCGGGTTGCAACTCGGCACCGAGCCACGTCAGGTCGTACCCGGCATAAATGCGGTCGGCCTTGGTGGTTTTCAGCAGCATGGCGTGGCCTTGCTGCTCGGGCCAGCCCGGCATGTCCTTGGCGCGAATGTCGCGGGCAAAGACTTTGCTGCCGCAGACCTTGGACAAGGCATCGTTACGCGAGCGCGCCTTGCCGTTGTTGCCGAGCCATTGCTCGGACGGCACGGTCACGCTGTTTTCCATCAAGGCTGCCAACGCCTGGGAGCTGAGCGGCGCGAGCGTAACGCTCACACCCGCCACCAGCCCGCCCTGCAGGAACGAGCGCCGGGATATATCACGGTTGGACATGGATCATCCTCTGGGCGGTTATGGGTCCGCCCTTCTGGTTATGTACAGGAAATCTCGAGTCTTGCAGAAGCCCTTTCTGACGATGCAAAGGGCAGAATAGACAGTGCAAAGCTGACCGAAAGGTTAAGTTTATAGGCTTATGCGCTCCTGGCAAATATCCAGTCACAAAAAACTGACTAACGAATCAAAATATTGCGGCGTTGCGCTGCAATAAATCGAAACCACGGTCGGAAAAATGGCCGATGGTGAACGACGGGATCATTCGCTACTCAGCGATTAACTCCGGGCGGAGGTTTGTTGGCGAAGGTTAATCAGGTAACTCATCGGCATTTTTTCCCCGAACGCAGCAATGGGCAGATCGAGCAGTATTCAGCGGGCTCGGTGGCCAGGTAGTAGAAACAGCAGGTTCGGCGAAAGCGGATGCTTCGTTGCCCCTCATCCACCAGCGTCGGCGGTCGACAAAAATGGCTCAGCGGGTTGTAATCGAGACCGAACAGCGCCGGTTCGGCTTGGGTCATCAGCCAGTTGAAATCCCCTTCACAGCGTTCGCGCACCTTGGGGTCGTCGATTGTCACCATGTGTTTTTCATACAGTGAATAGACGCGAACGGCCGTGTTTTCCCAGAGGATGCGCCGGGAAACGCCAGTGACCCGGTTGAAGGTTTGCCACAGCGGTTTGAGCAGATCGGCGAACAGCGCTTGAACGATGGATTCGCGCCAGGCTTCGCGTTCGCCCGCTTCATACGTCAGTGGAAGGGAATGGCTAATCGGCATCGAAGACGTCCATAACCCGTCATCGTGGCCGTATTCGACCACCGCGTTGTCCAGCGACATCAACAATCCTTTGTCATACACCGACATCGCGTACAAACAGGCGCCGGTCGCCAGAAACGACAAGCGCTTGCCCAGCAACGAGGCGGTAATCGCCCGAGTCGGCGAGCCGATCACCGGGCCCAAGGCGTCCAGCAGTTGCACGCACACCTCTTCCTGCAACAAGTCCCGGGCCAGCAAAGAACGCGGTGAGTCACGCTCGGCGCTGTCCTTGAGCCGCAACTCACCGGACAACGTCGCCCACTCTGAAGCCGTGAAGTAACCGGCCAGGTTCATGGCGATCCATGCCCGCTGGCGTTGCCCGCCGGACAACGCGTCCACCGATCGATCCGCCAGGGCCAACAGACTGGTTTGCGCCCGCGCTCGCACCCCATCGGCATCGCTGCATCACTCATCCAAAGAAACCCTGCGCGAAGAAATATTTTAAATGCGACTAATTCTAATTAGTGTTTATGCGCCAGATAAAGCGCTTTGTTCGCTTTGCACCCAGTGAACACTTGAATAAAGGAGTAACGGACGGGAGATTTTGGCGTGCAGGCACCGGTTAATCAGGGCTGCGGGTCATTGAGGGGAATTATCACGAAACGTCAGAAATCTTTGCAGATCTGCACTGGGATGACTGATGCGAATTCCTGAGGGCCAGGGGAAAGGAGAGAGAAGCCAAATCGCAGACACAAAAAACCCCGGTCTTTCGACCAGGGTCTTTGCTATCGACTCAAAGATAGCCAGCGGCTTTCTTTGTAGCTTCAAGGCGTTCAGTGGGCCTTGAAGCAGATATGGCGCAGCGGACGGGACTCGAACCCGCGACCCCCGGCGTGACAGGCCGGTATTCTAACCGACTGAACTACCGCTGCGTATCGCTTTGGACTTGCGTCCAAGTAACTCGTCTGACTGGAAGCTTCGAAGCTTTCAATCTCGAACCAGGCGAACCTGACTCGGAAAATATGGCGCAGCGGACGGGACTCGAACCCGCGACCCCCGGCGTGACAGGCCGGTATTCTAACCGACTGAACTACCGCTGCGCGTCGGTGGAGGCTTTTAAAAGCTTCCATCTTGCTTTCGCAAGACTCTCAAGAAGTGGTGGGTGATGACGGGATCGAACCGCCGACCCTCTGCTTGTAAGGCAGATGCTCTCCCAGCTGAGCTAATCACCCTTTGCTTCGTTGAGGCCGCGAAATTTACGCAGGTAGCGAACCTAAGTCAATAGCAGGATTGAAGTTTTTCTGAAAAAGACAAAATCGTGTCACTCACGGCACATCCAGCATGAGCGCAAGACGGATCGATACAGGACTACTCGCTGTAAATCATCTTCTTGGTCATGCCGCCATCGACCACAAACTCCTGGCCCGTGACGAAACCGGCGTTCTTGGATAGCAACCAGGCCACCATCGCCGCGACGTCTTCGACCGTCCCTACCCTGCCCGCCGGATGCTGCGCATGATCGGCATCGGTCAGCGGTTCGGCACGTCGTACCGCCGGATCCCGGGTATCGATCCAGCCCGGGCTCACCGCATTGACGCGAATTTCCGGCCCGAGACTGATGGCCAATGCGTGAGTCAGGGCCAATAGACCGCCCTTGCTCGCCGCATAGGCCTCTGTGTCCGGCTCCGACTGTGCGGCGCGGGTCGAGGCCAGGTTGACGATCGCACCGCTGTGAGCGCGCAGATACGGCGCACAGTGCTTGGCCAACAGCATCGGCCCACTGAGATTGACCGCCAACACACGGTTCCAGTATGCCAGATCAAGACTTTCCAGGGTGATGTTGTGCGGATCAGCCACCGCCGCGTTACACACCAGCGCATCCAGACGCCCAAACTGCCCCAGCACCTCGGCGACACCCAATGCCACTTGCCCCTCGTTCGAAACGTCCATGGCGATGAACCAAGCGTTTTCGCCCAGCACTTTCGCCACCTTCGAACCGCGCTTTCGATCCAGATCAGTCAGCACCACCTGCCAGCCTTCGCAGATCAGCCAGGCTGCGATCCCCAGACCAATGCCGCGCGCGGCCCCGGTGACCAGCGCAACGCGGCCATGGGTGCCAGTGCCCGGCGTGGACATCTCGATCACAAGGCAGCCAACCCGCGCGCCAGATCGGCTTGCAGGTCAGCCACGTCTTCCAGACCGACCGCGATGCGGATCAGGCTGTCACGAATACCCGCTGCTTCACGCTCTTGCGGCGCCAGACGGCCGTGGGAGGTGGTGCTCGGGTGCGTGATGGTGGTTTTAGTGTCACCCAGGTTGGCGGTGATCGAAATCAGGCGCGTCGCATCGATAAAGCGCCAGGCGCCGTCTTTGCCGCCCTTCACTTCGAAACTCACCACGGCACCGAAACCCTTCTGCTGACGCAAGGCCAGTTCGTGCTGCGGATGGCTCTTGAGGCCGGCGTAATGGACTTTCTCGATGCCATCCTGCTGCTCCAGCCACTCGGCCAGTTGCTGCGCGTTGGCGCAGTGCGCCTTCATGCGCAGACCAAGGGTTTCGAGGCCCTTGAGGAAGATCCAGGCATTGAACGGGCTCAGCGTCGGCCCGGCAGTACGCAGGAAGCCGACGACTTCTTTCATCTGCTCGCTGCGACCGGCGACCACACCGCCCATGCAACGGCCCTGGCCATCGATGAACTTGGTCGCCGAATGCACGACGATGTCCGCGCCCATCTTCAGCGGCTGTTGCAGTGCAGGAGTGCAGAAGCAGTTGTCGACCACCAGCATCGCGCCTTTGGCGTGAGCGATTTTCGACAGCTCAGCGATGTCCACCAGCTCGGCCAATGGGTTGGACGGCGATTCGACGAACAGTAATTTGGTGTTGGCCTTGATCGCCGCATCCCAGCCGGACAAGTCCGCCAAGGGCACGTAATCGACTTCGATGCCAAAGCGCTTGAAATACTTCTCGAACAGGCTGATGGTCGAGCCGAATACGCTGCGTGACACCAGCACATGGTCGCCAGCGCTGCACAGGCTCATGACCACGGCCATGATCGCGGCCATGCCGGTGGCGGTGGCCACGGCTTGCTCGGCGCTTTCCAGTGCGGCAATGCGCTCTTCGAACGCACGCACGGTCGGGTTGGTGTAGCGCGAATAAACGTTGCCCGGCACTTCCCCGGCAAAGCGAGCCGCCGCGTCGGCAGCGGTGCGGAACACATAGCTGGAAGTGAAGAACATCGGATCACCGTGCTCGGCTTCCGGCGTACGGTGCTGACCGGCGCGTACGGCCAGGGTATCGAACGCTACGCCTTCGAGGTCGCTGTCCAGCCGACCGGCATCCCAATCCTGACTCATGCTGTCACTCCTTGCCTTGCTCTTCTAGTAGATACAAAACCGGCCCCTCAGGGCCGGTAATTACTCAGTTGTTGTACAGATCAATGATCGCGCTGACTGCCTGCGTCTTGACCTTGGAGGCATCGTTACGAGCCTGCTCGATCTTGTTCAGGTAAGCCTCGTCGACGTCACCAGTGACGTACTGGCCGTCGAACACCGCGCAATCGAACTTGTCGATCTTGATCTTGCCGCCGCCGACCGCTTCGATCAAGTCAGGCAGGTCCTGATAGATCAGCCAGTCAGCGCCGATCAGGTCGGCCACGTCCTGGGTCGAACGGTTGTGGGCGATCAGCTCATGAGCGCTCGGCATGTCGATGCCATAGACGTTCGGGTAGCGAACGGCCGGGGCGGCGGAGCAGAAGTAGACGTTTTTCGCGCCGGCTTCACGGGCCATCTGGATGATCTGCTTGCACGTGGTGCCGCGAACGATCGAGTCGTCTACCAGCATCACGTTCTTGCCGCGGAATTCCAGCTCAATGGCGTTGAGCTTCTGGCGTACGGATTTTTTCCGCGCTGCCTGGCCCGGCATGATGAAGGTCCGGCCGATGTAGCGGTTCTTCACAAAGCCTTCGCGGAACTTGACGCCCAGGTGGTTCGCCAGCTCCAGGGCCGCGGTGCGGCTGGTGTCCGGAATCGGGATGACCACGTCGATGTCGTGCTGCGGACGCTCGCGCAGGATCTTCTCGGCGAGTTTCTCACCCATGCGCAGACGGGCCTTGTAGACCGACACACCGTCGATGATCGAATCCGGACGCGCCAGGTAGACGTGTTCGAAGATGCACGGGGTCAGGGACGGGTTGGTCGCACACTGACGGGTGTGCAGCTTGCCGTCTTCAGTGATGTAGACCGCTTCGCCCGGCGCCAGGTCGCGGATCAGGGTGAAACCGAGCACGTCCAGGGACACGCTTTCGGAGGCGATCATGTACTCGACGCCTTCGTCGGTGTGACGCTGACCGAACACGATCGGGCGGATGCCGTGCGGGTCGCGGAAACCGACGATGCCGTAACCGGTCACCATCGCCACGACCGCATAACCGCCGACGCAACGGTTGTGCACATCAGTGACCGCCGCAAACACGTCTTCTTCGGTTGGCTGCAACTTGCCGCGCTGGGCCAGTTCGTGCGCAAACACGTTCAGCAGCACTTCCGAATCGGAATTGGTGTTGACGTGGCGCAGGTCAGATTCGTAAATCTCCTTGGCCAACTGTTCAACGTTGGTCAGGTTACCGTTGTGCGCCAAGGTGATGCCGTAAGGCGAGTTGACGTAAAACGGTTGAGCTTCGGCCGAGGTCGAGCTGCCTGCGGTCGGGTAACGCACATGGCCAATGCCCATGTGGCCGACGAGGCGCTGCATGTGACGCTGATGGAACACGTCACGCACCAGGCCATTGTCCTTGCGCAGGAATAACCGGCCATCATGGCTGGTTACGATACCGGCAGCGTCCTGGCCGCGGTGCTGGAGCACGGTTAGCGCGTCATACAGCGCCTGATTGACGTTCGACTTACCGACGATACCGACGATGCCACACATGCGACGCAACCCCTACTTAATGGATCTGAACTGAACACAACTCACTGAGGCGTTTTGACCATCGGCAAGAGGTGCTCCTTGAACGGTATCTCAGCGGGTACGCTGATACCGCTGGCAAGCCACTGACTGCTCCACCCCAGGATCAGGTTTTTGGACCAGTCTGCGACCAATAGAAATTTTGGCACGAGCTGTGACTGTTGCCACCACCCGTCCTGCTGTACCGGCCCCAGGCTCAACAGCCCGACCGCCACGACCACCAGCAACACGCCACGCGCAGCGCCGAAGGCCATGCCGAGGAATCGATCGGTCCCGGACAACCCGGTGACGCGAACCAACTCGCCGATAAGATAATTGATCATTGCCCCTACGATTAACGTGGCGACAAACATGATGGCACAGCCCGTGATCACACGAGCCGATGGCGTTTGGATGTATCCGGCGAGGTACTCGGACAATGAACCACCGAACATCCAGGCGACGACTCCTGCGATGATCCAGGTCACCAGCGATAGTGCTTCTTTGACGAAGCCGCGGCTCAGACTGATCAATGCGGAGATGGCGACGATTGCAACGATCGCCCAGTCAACCCAGGTAAATGGCACAGTGCAGCCTACAGACGGATAAGGCGGCGCATTTTAGCAGAGCGCATGGCTATCGGTAAGCTGCGATTTTCAGTGCATTTCAAATCGGGGCGATAGTTTTAATTGCGCTCAGGCTGGAAGCGCACCACAAAACCCTTGAGGTTCTTCTGCCGACCCAGCAAGTCACGCAGACGATCGGCTTCGGCGCGCTCGATCAGCGGTCCGACAAATACCCGATTCTTGCCATCGGCCGTACGGATGTAGGCGTTGTAACCCTGGCTGCGCAGGTCTTTTTGCAGACTTTCGGCGCTTTCACGGCTCGACAGGCTCGCCAGTTGCACCGACCAGCTGACCGACAGGCCATTGGCGTCGACGCGGCTCTGAGTGGTGTCGGGCTTGCCCGGCGCGGCCGAAATCGGCTGAGACGGCGCGGCCGAGGGCTTGGCAGCCAAAGCGGGCACTGGAGCTGGCGCTGGTGCGACCGGCTTGGCGGCAGGCGCGGCAGGCGCAATCGGCTTCGCCGGCACTACCGGCTGAGCGATCTCTTCATCACTCGGCACAGGTTCCTGAGGCAATGCCTGCGGTTCAGGCACCACCACAGGATCGACCCGCACTTGCGGCACGGACGGTGCTTGCGGCGCGGACGGCGCTTCGACGGTTACCTGACGCTGTTCGTCCTGACGGGAAAACAGCATCGGCAGGAAAATCACCGCCAGCGCCACCAGCACCAGGGCGCCAACCATGCGTTGTTTGTATGCCTTATCCAGCAATGCCATTTGCCGCTTCCTCCGTGGAGCGCCGGGCCAGCCATTCAAGGGCCTCGGCAACACAATAAAATGATCCGAACAACAGAATCTCGTCGTCGCTTGTCGCCAGCGCGCACTGCCCTTCCAGGGCCGCAGCCACGCTGTCATAGGACGTTACCGCGGCGCCAAGGTTCTGCAACGCGGCCTGCAAATCGGCTACAGGGCGCGCCCGCGGTGAATCCAGCGGCGCAACCGCCCATTGCTGGACACTAGCATTCAATTCGCCGATGACACCATCCAGATCCTTGTCCGCCAACAATCCGAACACCGCCAGACGCTTGCCGACCGGCGGACGGCTGGCCAGACGGCGAGCCAGGTACTCGGCGGCATGCGGGTTATGCCCCACATCCAGCAAGAGGCTCAGGCGCTTGCCCTGCCAGTCGAACTGACGGCGATCAAGGCGACCGACCACCCGCGTAGCTTTCAGCGCATCAATAATCTGCGCATCCACCCACGGCAAACCAAGCAACAGGTAAGCCTGCAAGGCCAAAGCGGCGTTTTCCATCGGCAGGTCGAGCAACGGCAGGTCGTGCAATTCGACCACATGCCCTTGAGCATCCAGCCCGCGCCATTGCCAGTTGTGATCGGTCACACCGAGGTCAAAGTCGCGGCCACGCAGGAAAAACGGGCAAGACAGCTCGCGCGCCTTGTCCAGCAGGGGTTGCGGAGGATTCAGATCGCCACAGAGCGCAGGCGCACCCTGACGGAAAATGCCGGCCTTCTCAAAGGCCACGGACTCACGGGTATTGCCCAGATAGTCTGCATGATCGACGCCGATGCTAGTGACCAGCGCCATATCGGCGTCTACCACGTTGACCGTGTCCAGACGCCCGCCCAGACCGACTTCCAGCACCACGGCATCAAGCCCTGCCTGTTGAAACAGCCAGAACGCCGCCAGGGTGCCCATTTCGAAATACGTCAGGGACGTGTCGCCACGGCCCGCCTCCACCGCAGCGAAGGCTTCGCAAAGCTCGGCATCAGTGGCTTCGACGCCATTGACCTGCACCCGCTCGTTGTAACGCAGCAGGTGCGGAGAATTGTAGACGCCCACCTTCAGGCCCTGCGCCCGCAGCAATGAAGCCACGAATGCGCAGGTGGAACCCTTGCCGTTGGTGCCAGTGACCGTGATCACCCGAGGCGCCGGCTTGCCCAGCCCCATGCGGGACGCTACCTGTTGCGAACGCTCCAGGCCCATGTCGATGGCCGAAGGGTGCAACTGCTCAAGGTAGGCGAGCCATTCGCCAAGGGTACGTTCGGTCATATGTTCGCAGGTACCGGCGGAACCACGATCGGCTCGATTGGCGCGGCGACGAATTTCGGCGTCGGCAGGCCCATCATTTGTGCCAGCAGGTTGCCAAGGCGCGGACGCAGTTCCTGACGGTGAATGATCATGTCGATTGCGCCGTGCTCCAGCAGGAACTCGCTACGCTGGAAGCCTTCCGGCAGTTTTTCACGCACGGTTTGCTCGATCACGCGCGGACCGGCGAAACCGATCAGGGCCTTGGGCTCACCGACGATCACGTCGCCAAGCATTGCCAGGCTGGCGGAAACGCCGCCGTAGACCGGATCAGTCAGCACGGAGATGAACGGAATGCCTTCTTCACGCAGACGCGCCAGCACCGCAGAGGTCTTGGCCATTTGCATCAGGGAGATCAGGGCTTCCTGCATCCGCGCACCACCGGAGGCGGCGAAGCAGATCATCGGGCAACGGTTTTCCAGGGCGTAGTTGGCGGCGCGGACAAAACGCTCACCGACGATGGCGCCCATCGAACCACCCATGAAGGAGAATTCGAAGGCCGAAACCACCACCGGCATGCCCAGCAGGGTGCCACTCATGGAAATCAGTGCGTCTTTTTCGCCGGTCTGCTTCTGGGCAGCGGTCAGGCGATCCTTGTACTTCTTGCCGTCGCGGAATTTCAGACGGTCAACCGGCTCCAGGTCCGCGCCCAGTTCGGCACGGCCTTCGGCGTCGAGGAAGATGTCGATGCGCGCGCGCGCGCCGATACGCATGTGATGGTTGCACTTGGGGCAAACGTCCAGGGTCTTTTCCAGCTCTGGACGATACAACACAGCCTCGCAAGACGGGCATTTGTGCCACAGACCTTCAGGCACCGAGCTCTTCTTGACCTCGGAACGCATGATCGAAGGGATCAGTTTGTCTACTAACCAGTTGCTCATGCTTTCTTTCTCCAGTACCGGCGGCCCGAACGCTCTGGTTCGCAGCCCCGCGTATGCCCTTGAGCTAAATTCATATGTGTGGCGATGATCAGTGGATGGCCGGGTCAGTGAAGCGTGACCTGCGTACAACCCAAAAATCCTCAGCCATGCGTGTGGACGGCGGCAGTGTGCCAGCCGTCACATCGACGTATCGCGTACCGCTTTGATGAATGCCTGAATCTTTGCGTGATCCTTGATGCCCTTGCTCGCCTCCACCCCACCGCTGACGTCCACTGCGTAAGGCCGCACCCGGGCGATGGCTTCGGCCACATTTTCCGGCGTCAGGCCACCCGCGAGGATGATCGGCTTGCTCAAGCCTTGTGGTATCAATGACCAGTCGAACGCTTCACCGGTTCCACCAGGCACCCCTTCCACGTAAGCGTCCAGCAAGATCCCGCTGGCACTTGGAAACGCATCGCATGCCGCGGCGATGTCGTCGCCGGCCTTGACCCGCAGCGCCTTGATGTACGGACGGTGCCAGCCTTCACACTCGGCAGCAGTTTCGTCGCCATGGAATTGCAGCAAGTCCAGCGGCACGGCGTCGAGCAATTCGCCCAACTCGCAGCGGCTGGCGTTGACGAACAAACCCACGGTGGTCACGAACGGCGGCAGCGCGCTGATGATCGAGCGTGCCTGCTTGAACGTGACCGCCCGGGGGCTTTTGGCGTAGAACACGAACCCGATGGCATCCGCCCCGGCCTCGACCGCCGCCAACGCATCTTCTATGCGGGTAATCCCACAAATCTTGCTGCGAACGGCTGACATGTCGATAGAACCTCAGGGCAAATCCGAGAAAGTCCCGGATGGTAACAAATGCATTCGAGGGCGTCAGCCGTCAAGTTCCGTGAAACCGGTCAGGAAGTGTGGGCCGATGTAACGCTCGGGCAGTTCGAACTCGTCGCGATACTCGACTTGCACCAGATACAGACCGTACGGATGCGCCGTCACCCCGCCAGAACGGCGAATCCGGCTCTCCAGCACTTCCTTCATCCACTCCACCGGGCGCTCGCCGGCACCGATGGTCATCAGCACGCCCGCGATGTTGCGCACCATGTGATGCAGGAAGGCGCTGGCGCGGATGTCCAGGACGATCATTTTGCCGTGACGCGTGACGCGCAGGTGATGCAGCTCCTTGATCGGCGACTTGGCCTGGCACTGGCCGGCGCGGAAGGCGCTGAAATCGTGAGTGCCGACCAGATACTGCGCCGCCTCGGCCATGCGCTCGACGTCCAGCGGACGGTGATTCCAGGTGATTTCTTCATTCAGGTGCGCGGGGCGGATCTGATCGTTGTAGATCACGTAGCGATAACGCCGGGCAATGGCCTTGAAGCGCGCATGAAAATGCGCTGGCATGACCTTGGCCCAACTGACGCTGACATCGTGGGGCAAGTTGATGTTGGCACCCATGACCCAGGCTTTCATCGAACGCTCGACCTGGGTGTCAAAATGCACCACTTGGCCACAGGCATGCACGCCGGCATCCGTACGCCCGGCGCAGAGCAGCGACACCGGCGAATCGGCGACTTTGGACAAGGCTTTTTCGAGGGTTTCCTGCACCGTGAGCACGCCGGAGGCCTGACGCTGCCAGCCGCGATACCGCGAGCCTTTGTATTCAACGCCCAATGCGATCCGGAAAAAGCCCTCGGCCGCCATTTCGGCGACCGGGTTATCTAAATTTGCCAAGGAGTAACAGCCTGCTGATATGCGCAAAGGCGGGCATTATAAGGCCGTCGCACCGGGACGCCAGAGGCGTGTGGATTTTGTGTCATTGCATCGCCCGGACAGACTTCGCTATATAGATGGCTACACAACGAAAAAAACAGACACCACCGAGACCTGATGATGACCGCCACCCTCAAAGAAGCCGTCGGACTGGCCTACAGCCTGGACGGCATGCTCCACGCCAAACGCAAAACCTGGGAAGCCATCGACGAAATGGCCCGACGCGTGAAACCCGGCATGCGCGAATCCGAAGCCCTGGCGATGAGCCTCGAGGTGCTGAACGAACTGGGAATGGACCGCATCTGGCACCCGTCCAAAATCCGCTTCGGCGAGAACACCCTGAAAACCTTCAAGCAACCCTCCGATGGCGATCCGGTACTGGCTGACAACGATATTTTCTTCATCGACCTCGGCGTGGTCTGGGATCGCCATGAAGGCGACTCCGGCGCGACGTTTGTCGTCGGCGATGATCCTGAAATGACAGCCTGCGCGGCGGCAGCAAAGACACTGTTTGATCAGGTCCACGATTACTGGCGAACTCACCAGGTCGCCGGGCCTGAGCTGTATCGCTACGCCGACGAACAGGCGACGGCCATGGGCTGGAGGTTGAACCTGGAGATTAAGGGGCACCGGGTCAGCGACTTCCCCCATGCGATTTATCGGGCCGGTGACCTGGGGAGTTTCGAGGCATGTCCGAATATCGGGTTATGGATTCTGGAGATCCAGATCGCCCACCCTACCCGGCCGTTTGGCGCGTTTTATGAGGATCTGCTGTCCTGATCCGAAGAGCATCGCACAAACAAAAACGGCAGCCTCAAGGGGCTGCCGTTTCGTTTACTGCCTACCGATCATTCAAGCCAGACGCGAAAGCATTTCCTTGGCTTCGCTCTTCTGCCCGGCATCACCTTCGGTCACCACTTCATTGAGGATGTCCCGGGCGCCGTCGTTGTCGCCCATGTCGATGTAGGCCTGGGCCAGATCGAGCTTGGTGGCCACTTCATCGGTGCCGGAGAGGAAGTCGAAGTCCGGCTCGTCAGCCATCGAAGCCGCCGCGTCTTCTGCGGTGAACGTCGGCTCGCTCATGCTCTGGGACAAACGATCCAACTCGGCGTTGACATCATCCAGTTCGGCCGCGAAGGCATCCGGCTCAACCGGGGTGGCATCCATTTCATCGGACAGCGACAGATCGAAATCGGCCGGCAACTCCAGATCGTCCTGTGGAACCTCAGGTTTAGCGGGAGCAACAGGCTCGACTGGCAGGTCCTTCACGCCCTCGTCCAGATCCAGCAGGAAGTCGTCATCGGCGAGGATAGCCGGCGAAGGGTCGCCGCCCAGATCCATGTCAAGATCGAAGTCCGACAGGTCATCGAGGTTTTCCTTGATGTCGGTCTGCTGCTGCAACACCGATTCAAAGCTCAGGTCGTCGTCCAGCGGGAATTCGTCAAGATCAGCGGCAGGTTCCGGCTCTGGCGCAACCACCGCAGGAGAAGCGGCTTCCAGATCATCCAGGCTCAAATCGAAGGCGCTGTCGAAGTCATCATCCGCCGCTGCCGGTGCTTGCGGCTCGTCCAGCAGCAGGTCCTTGACGTATTGCGCGTCAAGTTCGGCGGCAAGGGCTGCAGCAGCCAGCCCACCGGCAACCGCAATGGCCATTGCCGGGAAGCGGGTTTTAAGCTTTTCGACCTGAGCGAAGTTGTCACCGTTGGCCACCAATTGGCGCTCCTGGGCAACAAACGCATCACGATCGCCCTGCTGACCGTAGACTTCCATCAGCTTGAGGCGCAGGTCGCTACGCTGCGGCTCCTGCTTGATGCCGTCTTCGAGCATGGCGGCAGCCTGATTCAAACGACCAGCGGTAATGTGCGACTGTGCCTTGCCCAGCACATCGTCATCGCGCTCAGCCGCAGGCGAAATCAGTGGCGCGGCAATGGGCTGGGTGACCACAACCGGCTCAATAACTGGCGCTGGAGCGGGAGCTGGTACTGGCGCAGGCGCAAATGCAGGTGCAAATGCCGGCGCGGTCGCGAGTTTCACGTTCGGCGGTGGCACTTCCAGACCTTCGAAGCTGCTTTCCGGCAGCTCCTGCTCGGTAGAGAATTCCTTCTCGTCCTCCAGGGCACGGGCCATGCGCAGGTGCTTCTCGGCTTCTTGCTGTGCTTTGCGTCGACGCGCCAGCAACAACAGCAAGAGCAGCAGAACCACTGCACCGCCACCGACCAGACCCAACAGAATCGGATTGGTCAGCAGTTCGTTGAATTTTTGATCATCAGAGGTCGCGGGTGTCGGCTCGACAGGCTTCTCGGCGGTTGCTGGAGCGACTTCAGCGACTGGCGTCTCAGGCTTTGGTGTTGCCGCCACGTCTGCCGGCGTTGCCGCAGGGCTTGGCGCCAGCTCGGCGGAGATCGCCGGCGTATTAGCGGGAGCAGCAGCGGGTGCAGCGGGTGCACCGGCTGCGCCTTCGGCCTGCAGTTTGGCCAGTTGATTGTTTTTCAGCTCGATCAGACGTTGCAGCTTATCCAGCTGGCTTTGCAGATCGGTCATGCGGCTCTTCAGTTCGGCGTTGTCACGACGAGTCGTGTCGAGGCTTTCCTGGGTGACCGCCAATTTATTGCTCAAGGCCTTGGCATCGCCCCCTTTGCCACGACCTTTAGCGGTGTCGGCCGATACCAGGCTCAGCTTGTCCTTGGCCGTCTGCGCTGAACCGGCATCAGCCCGCCCGCGCTTGGTCGCATCGAGCTGCTGTTGCCCGGTCCCTGGCTTGGCCACATAACGCCGCCCCTGACGCCATGCAGTGTTCTGCGCAGCGACTTCGGCGATGGCTTTAGGCTGTGGCAGGCTGGTGGTTTGGGTCTGATCCGGCATGCGCAGCACCTGGCCGGTTTTCAACCGGTTGATGTTGCCGTCGATAAAGGCATCCGGGTTCAACGCCTGGATGGCCAGCATGGTTTGCTGGACCGAGCCGCCATTACGCGCCTTCGCGGCAATTTCCCACAAGGTATCGCGCGGCGTGGTGGTGTATTGGGCAGACTTGGCGGCACCGGTGACGGGTGCTGTCACAGCTGGAGTCGGTGCAGGCTGCGCAGCCGCTTCAGCGGTCTGCGGCGAGAATTTGGATGGATCGAGCAGCACGCTGTAATCACGCATCAGTCGACCGCTTGGCCACATGACCTGAACCAGGAATTTCACCATCGGTTCGGACAGTGGTTTGCTGGAGGTCACGCGCAGGACACTTTTACCGCTGGCGTTGAGCACCGGGGTAAAGGTCAGATCGTTGAGGAATGCCTGGCGGTCGACGCCAGCCTTGGCGAAATCTTCGGGCGAGGCCAGGCTCGGCACCACTTCGGCAGCGGTGAGGTCCTTGACGTCGAGCAGCTCGATTTCCGCCACCAAAGGTTGGTTCAGCGTCGACTTCAGGGTCAATTCCCCGAGCCCGAGTGCCTGCGCCATACCGGAGGACAGCGCCGAGGCGGCCGCTATTGCTAACACCAGTTTGCGAACTTGAACCATAGCCTCATCCTTTGTTTGAACATTCCTCGGCCAGCGAGAAGGTATTGATGGTCGCTGCCGTAAGGCATTGCGCGCAGCGCCGAAGTGTCGTCGCACGCGATCATTTCATTCATGCCCGGAAAGCCCCGGAGGGTGACTCGCCATCAGCAATCCGCCCAAGCATAACGCTCGACCGGACTCATTCGAAAAATTGTTGCCAAGTATCTTTTACAGCAGGTCTTTTATCAACAATTCAGCCACCTGCACAGCATTGAGCGCAGCGCCTTTGCGTACGTTATCTGACGTCAGCCACAGATTTAGTTCCGACAGGTCGTCGACACCATGACGAACCCGACCGACGTACACCACGTCCTGCCCTACCGCGTCGCCGACTGGCGTCGGGTAATCGCCGGCCTCCACCAGCTCGATGCCAGGCGCATCTTCCAGCGCCGCGTTGACTTTCGCCAAGTCCACAGCGCTCGCCGATTGCAAGGTCACGCTAAAGCTATCGCCAAAAAACACTGGGGCTTGAATGCAAGTGACGGAAATCTTTAATGAAGGCAGCGCCATGACCTGACGCAGCTCACGCACCAGGCGTTTTTCCAGCAGGGTGTGCCCCTGCTCGTCAGGTTTGCCGACCTGAGCCAACAGGTTGAACGCCATCTGCCGATCGAAGAACGTCGGCTCCAGCGGACGCACGTTAAGCAGCTCGGCGGTCTGCCGGGCCAGCTCGGTCACGGCTTCGCGGCCTTGCGCGGAGACCGCCAGGCACGCGGTGACGTGAATGCGTTGCAGGTCTAGCAAACCGAGCAACGGTGCGAGCACCACCGCCAGGGTGGTGGCCGACGGGCTTGGGCTGCTGACCTGGAACGGTTTTTTCAGACTGGCCAGGATGTCGGCATTGGCTTCCGGCACCACTTGCGGCGCCTGATCGGCGGTCAAGGCGCCGGACAGGTCGATCAGCGAGCAACCGGCTGCGACGGCACGCGAGGCAAAACTCAGGGTCACCGCCGGTCCTGCGGCGAAAAACACTAGCTGGACTTTGCTGAAATCGAACTCGTCAACTTCCCGCACCCGCACGTTCTTGCCGCGGAACGGCACCGAATGACCGGCGGATTCGCTGCTGGCCAGCAGGTGCAGATCGCCCACCGGAAAATTGCGCTCTTCGAGTATCTGCACGAGCGTTTCGCCGACAGTACCGGTGGCGCCGATCACGGCAATATCAAAGGACTGGCTCATGGTTCTACCTCTGGCGAAACGGGGGGAGCGGCACTTTACCGGGTGGTTGGCGCGCAGGCAATTCACCCCCACCCCGATCGTTCCCACGCTCTGCGTGGGAATGCCGCCAAGGACGCTCCGCGTTCTGCTTGCGCAAGTGACGCGGAGCGTCACGGGATGCATTCCCACGCGGAGCGTGGGAACGATCGATAAGCGCAGGCTATCGGGATAAAAAAACCCGCGCCTTCTTCAAGGCGCGGGTTCTTTCATTGCTTCAATCAATCAACGCTCAAGCAGGATCCGCAGCATGCGACGCAGCGGTTCGGCCGCGCCCCACAGCAGCTGGTCGCCGACGGTGAACGCGCCGACGAACTGCGAACCCATGTTCAGTTTGCGCAGGCGGCCAACCGGGACGTTCAGGGTGCCAGTGACTTTCGTCGGGCTCAGTTCCTGAATGCTCGCTTCACGGTTGTTCGGCACCAGCTTGACCCAAGGGTTGTGCTGGCTGATCAGCCCTTCGATGTCGGCGATCGGCACGTCTTTGTTCAGCTTGATGGTCAACGCCTGGCTGTGGCAACGCATGGCGCCGATGCGCACGCAGATACCGTCGACCGGGATCGGGCTCTTGAAACGACCAAGGATCTTGTTGGTCTCGGCCTGGGCCTTCCACTCTTCACGGCTCTGGCCGTTCGGCAGTTCCTTGTCGATCCACGGGATCAGGCTGCCGGCCAGCGGTACGCCGAAGTTCTCAGTCGGGTACGCGTCGCTGCGCATGGCTTCGGCCACACGGCGGTCGATGTCGAGGATCGCGCTGGCAGGATCTGCCAGTTGATCGGCAACAGCGGCGTGGGTCGCGCCCATTTGCTTGATCAGTTCACGCATGTTCTGCGCGCCGGCACCGGAGGCTGCCTGATAAGTCATGGCGCTCATCCACTCGACCAGACCGGCTTCGAACAGACCGCCCAAGCCCATCAGCATCAGGCTGACGGTGCAGTTGCCGCCGATGTAGTTCTTGGTGCCCGCGTCGAGTTGCTGGTCGATGACCTTGCGGTTCACCGGGTCCAGCACGATCACCGCATCATCCTGCATGCGCAGGCTGGAAGCGGCGTCGATCCAGTAACCCTGCCAGCCGGCTTCGCGCAGCTTGGGGAAGACTTCGCTGGTGTAGTCGCCACCCTGGCAGGTCAAAATCACGTCAAGGGTTTTCAGCTCTTCAATGCTGTAAGCGTCCTTGAGCGGAGCAATGTCCTTGCCCACGGACGGGCCTTGGCCACCGACATTCGAAGTGGTGAAAAACACCGGCTCGATGAGATCGAAATCCTGCTCTTCCAGCATCCGCTGCATGAGCACGGAACCGACCATACCGCGCCAACCGATCAGACCTACACGTTTCATCGCAACTACACCTTCTTTAAAAAGTGGGCCGCTGCTTTCGAAGTTGAAAGTGGCAGCGGGCCCGAGAGATTACAGATTCCGCAGCGCGGCGACTACTGCGTCACCCATTTCCTGCGTACCGACTTTAGTGCAACCGGCCGACCAGATGTCGCCGGTGCGCAAGCCCTGGTCCAATACCAGACTAACGGCCTTCTCGATCGCATCCGCCGCATCCTGCAGATTGAAGCTGTAACGCAACATCATGGAGACCGACAAAATGGTCGCCAACGGGTTGGCAATGCCTTTGCCTGCGATGTCCGGCGCCGAACCGTGGCACGGCTCGTACATGCCCTTGTTGTTGGTATCCAGGGAGGCCGACGGCAGCATGCCGATGGAACCGGTGAGCATCGACGCCTGGTCGGACAGGATGTCGCCGAACATGTTGTCGGTAACGATCACATCGAACTGCTTGGGTGCGCGCACCAGCTGCATGGCGGCGTTGTCGACGTACATGTGGCTCAGTTCGACCTCTGGGTAATCCTTGGCCACTTCTTCAACAATTTCACGCCACAGCTGGCTGGACGCCAATACGTTGGCCTTGTCCACCGAGCACAGCTTCTTGCCACGCACCATCGCCATGTCGAAACCGACACGGGCAATGCGGCGGATTTCGCTTTCGCTGTACGGCAGCGTGTCGTAGGACTGGCGCTCGCCGTTTTCCAGGGTGCGGGTGCCGCGTGGCGCGCCGAAGTAGATACCGCCGGTCAGCTCACGGACGATCAGGATGTCCAGGCCGGCAACGATTTCCGGCTTCAGGCTCGATGCCTCGGCCAGTTGCGGATAGAGGATCGCCGGACGCAGGTTGCCGAACAGGCCCAATTGCGCACGAATTTTCAGCAGGCCGCGCTCAGGGCGGATGTCACGTTCGATGGCGTCCCATTTCGGGCCGCCAACCGCGCCCAGCAGAACCGCATCGGCCGCGCGGGCACGGTCCAGGGTTTCGTCGGCCAGTGGCACGCCGTGCTTGTCGATGGCCGCGCCGCCGATCACGTCATGGCTGAGTTCGAAGCCCAGGCTGTACTTGTCGTTGGCAAGTGTAAGTACCTTGACCGCTTCGGCCATGATTTCCGGACCAATACCATCACCCGGGAGAATCAGAATCTGCTTGCTCATGCTTTCCTCATGTCATCAGTCGGCGCGCCCGCGGGCACGCCGTGGAAAAAGTCTATTGTCAGGCGCTTATCGTTCAGCCATCAGCACCAATACATCGGTACTGAATGAACCATCGGCCTCAATCTCAAAATATTCGCGTACTTCGCTGCCCATCGACCGCTGCAATTCGCGGATTGCCGCGCGCATCACCTCTGGCGTGCGCATGCGCTCGACCCACGAGGTGTATTCCAGACGCAGCCGCTGGCGCGTGGTGCTGCGGGTATGCAACCCCGCTTCGCTGACCTGGCGCAACCACTCGCCGGCGGAATAATCGCGCACATGGCTAGTGTCGCGCAGCACTTCGACGCTTTGCAGGTAAGTGTCGAACAATGGGCTGCCCGGAGACAACACGTCGATGAACGCCGCCACGCCGCCCGGCTTCAGTACCCGACGGACTTCCCGCAAGGCCAGGCCGAGATCGCTCCAATGGTGCGCCGAATAACGGCTGAACACGAAATCGAACTCGCCATCGGCGAACGGCAGGCGCTCGGCAGCACCGTTGACGGTGGTTACGTTGCTCAAACCACGATCTTGAGCGGCAGCACTCACCACGTCGAGCATTTGCCGGGACAGGTCGTAAGCCACGACTTCCTTGACCAGCGACGCCACGTGAAAACTCACGTGACCGGCGCCGCACCCCAAGTCCAGCACCCGCGCATCGCCCCGCCCGGCCAACTCGGCCTGTAGCAGCGCGAATTCGGTGCCTTGAGCGTGAACGGCGCTGCTCAAATAGGCCGAAGCCTGTTCACCGAATTGCTTTTGGACTACCTGGCTGTGCTGGGCGGTGCTGGTCATCTGGACTTCCTTTTGGGGTGAGTCTTGGAGTGTTTATTCTGGCCTCATCGCGAGCAGGCTCGCTCCCACAGGGTTTTGTGATCGCCGCAAATCCAATGTGGGAGCCAGCCTGCTGGCGATGGCGTCATCACGCCTTACACAAACTTACGCGTCGCGAAACAACCACGGCTGGCTCGCACGATGCTTGGCTTCAAACGTCGCAATCGCCTCGTGATCCTGCAAAGTCAGGCCGATATCGTCCAGACCGTTCAACAGGCAATGCTTGCGGAACGCATCAATTTCAAAGCGCAGCACCTTGCCATCCGGACGGGTCACGGTCTGGGCTTGCAGATCGACCTGCAACTGATAACCCGGGGTCGCTTCCACTTGCTGGAACAGCTCGTCGACTTCAGCGTCACTCAAGATGATCGGCAGCAAGCCGTTCTTGAAGCTGTTGTTGAAGAAGATGTCGGCGTAGCTCGGCGCGATGATGCTGCGAAAACCGTATTCTTCCAGGGCCCACGGCGCGTGTTCACGGCTGGAACCGCAACCGAAGTTCTCACGGGCCAGCAACACGCTGGCGCCTTGGTAACGTTCGGCGTTGAGGACGAAGTCCTTGTTCAGTGGGCGCTTGGAGTTGTCCTGATACGGCTGCCCGACATCCAGGTAGCGCCACTCATCGAACAGGTTCGGGCCGAAGCCCGTGCGCTTGATCGACTTCAAGAACTGCTTCGGGATGATCTGGTCGGTGTCGACGTTGGCACGATCCAAAGGCGCGACAAGACCAGTGTGCTGGGTAAAAGCTTTCATGCTGCGCTCCTTTAGATCAATTCACGGACGTCGACGAAACGACCGTTTACCGCGGCGGCGGCGGCCATGGCCGGGCTCACGAGGTGGGTACGACCACCGGCGCCCTGACGGCCTTCGAAGTTGCGGTTGGAGGTCGATGCGCAATGCTCGCCCGATTCCAAACGGTCCGGGTTCATCGCCAGGCACATCGAGCAGCCCGGTTCACGCCATTCGAAACCGGCGTCGAGGAAAATCTTGTCCAGGCCTTCCGATTCGGCCTGAGCTTTCACCAGGCCCGAGCCCGGCACCACAATGGCTTGCTTGATGGTCGACGCCACTTTGCGGCCCTTGGCGATCACCGCCGCAGCGCGCAAATCTTCGATCCGCGAGTTGGTGCAGGAACCGATGAACACGCGGTCCAGTTGAATGTCGGTGATCGCCTGGTTGGCGGTCAAACCCATGTATTTCAAGGCGCGCTCAATGGAGCCGCGTTTGACCAGGTCCATTTCCTTGGCCGGGTCCGGCACGTTCTGGTCCACAGCCAACACCATTTCAGGCGAGGTGCCCCAGCTGACTTGTGGCTTGATCTGGGTCGCATCGAGCTCGACGATGGTGTCGAACTTGGCATCTTTATCCGTCACCAGGTCTTTCCAGGCTTCGACAGCCAAATCCCATTCCGCGCCTTTCGGAGCAAATGGACGGCCCTTAACATAGGCCACGGTTTTTTCGTCAGCGGCCACCAGGCCTACGCGAGCGCCAGCCTCGATGGACATGTTGCAGATGGTCATGCGGCCTTCGACCGACAGATCGCGAATCGCGCTACCGGCGAATTCGATGGCATGGCCGTTACCGCCGGCGGTGCCGATTTTGCCGATGACAGCGAGGACGATGTCTTTGGCGGTCACGCCGAACGGCAGTTTTCCTTCGACCGACACCAACATATTCTTCATTTTTTTGGCGACCAGGCACTGGGTGGCGAGCACGTGCTCGACCTCAGACGTGCCGATACCGTGAGCCAAGGCGCCGAATGCACCGTGAGTCGAGGTGTGGGAGTCGCCGCAGACCACGGTCATGCCCGGCAAGGTGGCGCCCTGCTCAGGACCGATGACGTGGACGATGCCTTGACGCACATCATTCATCTTGAATTCGACGATGCCGTATTCATCGCAGTTGTCGTCGAGGGTCTGAACCTGCAAACGCGAGACCTCGTCGGCAATGGCTTCGATGCCGCCCTTGCGCTCCGGGGTGGTCGGTACGTTGTGGTCCGGGGTCGCGATGTTGGCATCGATGCGCCAAGGCTTGCGCCCGGCCAGACGCAGGCCTTCAAAGGCTTGCGGCGAGGTCACTTCGTGGATGATGTGACGATCGATGTAGATCAGCGCAGAGCCATCGTCGCGCTGCTTGACCAAATGCGAATCCCAGAGCTTGTCGTAGAGCGTTTTGCCGGCCATCAGACGGTTTCCTCATCAGCTTGTTTCTATGCCCCGGGCCTTGAACATTTCAATAACCCCTTGGCTTGTGAGGTCGATCCTAGGGGGTTACATTAAATAACTCAAATTCATATTTTTTATGCTTTGGATAACCAACTGGAATACTTCAATGGACCTCGCCAACCTCAATGCCTTTATCGCGATTGCCGAGACCGGGAGCTTCTCAGGCGCCGGCGAGCGCCTGCACCTGACGCAACCAGCGATCAGCAAGCGGATTGCCGGGCTGGAGCAGCAATTGAAGGTGCGGCTGTTCGATCGGCTGGGCCGTGAAGTCAGCCTGACCGAGGCCGGACGCGCCCTGCTACCGCGGGCTTACCAGATCCTCAATGTGCTGGATGACACTCGCCGCGCGCTGACCAACCTGACGGGCGAAGTCACCGGCCGCCTGACACTGGCCACCAGTCACCACATCGGCCTGCACCGTTTGCCGCCCTTATTAAGGGAGTTCACCCGCCGCTACCCGCAGGTGGCGCTGGACATTCAGTTCCTCGATTCGGAAGTGGCCTACGAAGAAATCCTCCATGGGCGCGCGGAACTGGCGGTCATCACCCTGGCGCCCGAGCCGCATTCCCTGGTCAAAGCCACGCCGGTATGGGACGACCCGCTGGATTTCGTGGTCGCCCCGGAGCACTCGCTGATCAGCAACGGCGCCGTCAGCCTTGCAGATATCGCCCTGCACCCGGCCGTATTTCCCGGTGGAAACACCTTTACTCATCACATTGTCCAGCGCCTGTTCGAGGCCCAGGGATTGACACCGAACATCGCCATGAGCACGAATTACCTCGAAACCATCAAAATGATGGTCTCGATCGGCTTGGCGTGGAGCGTTTTGCCGCGCACCATGCTCGACGATCAGGTTGCGCGAATACCTTTACCGGGCATACAACTGACTCGCCAGCTAGGCTATATCCTGCACACCGAACGGACGCTGTCGAATGCGGCACGGGCTTTCATGGCCCTGCTGGATGCACAAATCGATCTGCCAGGGACTCAAGGCTAACGTGTGTAACTGCCATGCAGCCGCGAATTCCTGTGCCTAACGCCCAATTCAGCCCAAGGCTTGCTGCCAATGCCCAAATCTGTTGACCGTATTCCGCCAATGCCGCGTATCCAGGCGCTAGACCCAAAACGATCCGAGCAGAGCTGGGAAAGTGCGCCGCAATTGCTGGCCGCCCTCAATGGTGCGCGTCTGGGCGCCTGGTATTGGGACATCGAGCGCGGGCAGATCAGTTGGTCGCGGGGCACTCAGGCGTTATTCGGCTTCGATCCGCGCCAACCGTTGCCGGCCGATCTGGAATACCTCGACTTGTTGCCGCCGGAGGATCGTGCGAAAACCGTCCGCGCCTTCCATGCGGTGATCGCCGGCGCCCCGCTGGAACAGGCGATGCATCACCGCATCCGCTGGCCCGATGGCAGCCTGCACTGGCTGGAAATTAATGGCAGTTTGCTGCCGGATAAACACGGACGACCGCGAATGATCGGCGTGATCCGCGAAATCACCCACCAACGCCAACGCGAACAGGCGCTGAGCAGCTCGGAAAAACGCTTCGCCACGCTGTTCCACCTGTGCCCGAACATGGTGTTGTTGACCCGCCAGGAAGACGGCCTGATTACCGAAGCCAACCAGTATTTCGAAAGCCTGTTCGGCTGGCCGGTGCAAGATGCCATTGGCCGCACCACCGTCGAGCTGGGTCTGTGGGTACACCCGGAGCAACGGGCCGCGCTGGTCACGGCGACCAAGGCCAAGGGCGAACTGACCAGCATGGAGGTGCAGTTTCGCGCCAGCAACGGCCAGATCCACGACGGCATCCTCAGCGCACAAAAGGTCGAACTCGAAGGCCAGCCGTACCTGCTGAGCACCTTTCTCGACACCACCGAACGCAAAGCCGCCGAGCACGCCCTGAAGGACAGCCAGGAACGCCTCGACCTGGCCCTGGATTCGGCGCAACTCGGCACGTGGGACTGGCACATTCCCAGCGGCATGCTCTACGGCTCGGCTCGAGCCGCCCAACTGCACGGGCTGGACCCCATACCTTTTCATGAATCCTTCGAGGCGTTTTTCGAAGGCGTGCCCGGCGAAGAACGCGACAGCATGCGCGACGCCTACCGCAGCCTGCGTGAAGGGCCGGCGGGCAATTATCAACTGACCTACCGCGTGCAACTGGACGATGGCAGCTCGCGCTACCTCGAAAGCCGCGCGCGGCTTTACCGAGATGAAAACGGCGCCCCGCTGCGCATGGCCGGCACCTTGCTGGACATCACCGACCAGGTGGAACGCGAACAACGGCTGGTGGCATCTGAAGAGAAATTCGCCACGCTGTTCCAGGTCAGCCCGGACCCGATTTGCGTGACGCGCCAGGACACCGGCCAGTTCATCGAGATCAACTCCAGCTTCACTCAGACGTTCGGCTGGAGCGCCGTGGAAGTGATCGGGCGCAGCGCCGACGAAATCGGCCTGTGGGACGCTTCGGCAAAAAGCCTGCAACGAATCGAACAGGTCATCCGCGAACAGAGCCTGAACAACGTAGCCATCGTCGCCCAGCACAAGGATGGGCAATCCCTGACCTGCGTGATTTCCAGCCGGCAGATCAGCGTCGGCGAACAGCCGTGCATTGTCACGACGCTGCGCGACATCACCCAGCAGCAGCGCTCCGAAGCGGCACTGAAGGCCAGCGAGGAGAAGTTTGCCAAGGCGTTCCATTCAAGCCCCGACGCCATCACCATCACCGAGCGTGACACCGGGCGCTACCTGGAGGTCAACGACGGGTTCTGTCGCCTGACGGGATATCGCGCCGATGAGGTGCTGGGCCGCACGGTGTATCAGGTCGGCATCTGGGCGCAAGAGAAGCAACGCTCGGCGCTGCTGGCCGAGTTGCAGATCAAGGGCCGCGTGCACCACCAGGAAATGATCGGCCGCAACAAGCGCGGCGAACTGCTGACCGTCGAAGTCTCGGTGGAGCCCATCACCCTCAACGAAACCGCGTGCTTGCTGCTGACCGCCCGGGACGTCAGCCTGCTGAAAAATGCCGAAGCGCAAATCCGTCACCTGGCGTACCACGACCCGCTGACCAACCTGCCGAACCGTGCGTTGTTGATGGACCGCCTGAGCCAGCAAATCGCCCTGCTCAAACGGCATAACCTGCGTGGCGCGCTGCTGTTCCTTGACCTCGATCACTTCAAGCACATCAACGACTCACTCGGTCACCCGGTGGGCGACACCGTGCTGAAGATCATCACCGCGCGCCTTGAAGCCAGTGTGCGTATGGAGGACACCGTGGCTCGCCTGGGCGGCGATGAGTTCGTGGTGCTGCTCAGCGGCCTGGAAGGCTCGCGCAACGAGGTCAGCGCACAGGTCCGGGACTTGGCGGACACCCTGCGCGAATTGCTGTCGGAGCCGATGTTCCTCGACGGCCAACGCCTGCAGGTGACACCGAGCATCGGCATCGCGCTGATTCCCGACCACGGCTCGACACCGACCGACCTGCTAAAACGCGCCGACATCGCGCTTTACCGCGCCAAGGACTCGGGCCGCAATACCACGCAGATGTATCACAACACCATGCAGAAGGCCGCCAGCGAACGCCTGCGCATGGAAACCGACCTGCGTCAGGCCCTCTCCCGTGGCGAGTTTGACGTGCATTACCAACCCCAGGTCGACGCCCGGGGCAACCGCATTGTCGGCGCCGAAGCCCTGGTGCGCTGGAACCACCCGGAACTGGGGCCGCAATCACCCACCGAGTTCATCAAGGTGCTGGAAGACAGCGGATTGATTCTGGAAGTCGGCACCTGGATCCTCGACGAAGCCTGCGCCGCGTTCAAACAGCTGGTTGCCAAGGGCCTGGTCAACCCGCTCAGCTTCAGCCTGTGCGTCAACATCAGCCCGAGGCAGTTCCGCCAGAACGATTTTGTCGAACGCATCGAGCACAGCCTCGGCAGCCACGGCCTGCCCTGCTCGCTGCTGAAACTGGAAATCACCGAAGGCATCGTCATTCAGAATCTGGAAGACACCATCAACAAAATGCGCCGCCTGAAAAAACTCGGTGTGAGCTTTGCGATGGACGACTTTGGCACCGGTTACTCCTCGCTGACTTACCTAAAACGGCTGCCGGTCGACACACTGAAAATCGATCAGTCGTTCATCCGCGACGCCACCACCGACCCCAACGACGCCGAAATCATCCGCGCCATTGTCGCCATGGCGCGCAGCCTGGAATTGAAGGTAATCGCTGAAGGCGTGGAAACGGCGGAGCAACTGGAGTTTTTACAGGGGTTGGGCTGCCATTTTTACCAAGGGTACTTGCACAGCCGGCCGTTGCCTGTGGAGGAGTTTCAGAAGCTGCTGAAATGAAGACACAAAAAAGGGCGCCAATGGCGCCCTTTTCATCGCTCCGACTCAGTGCTGCAGAGCCGGTTTTTCTGTCCCGTTGATCGGGATTCGTTTGGCTTTCGCCTCTTCCGGAATCACCCGCAACAGGTCGATACTCAACAAACCGTTGCTCAGGCCGGCAGCCTTGATTTCGATATGGTCCGCCAGACGGAAGGACAGTTTGAAGGCGCGCTGTGCGATGCCCTGGTACAGATAGGTGACGTCTTCGTTTGCGTCACGTTTGCCACCACTGATGGTCAGCACACCTTTTTCCACTTGCAGGTCCAGGTCTTCTTCCTGGAACCCCGCGGCTGCCACGACGATACGGTATTGGTCTTCGCCGTGTTTTTCCACGTTGTAGGGTGGGTAGGTGCTACCTGGCTCGTTGCGCAGGGCGGTTTCGAACAAGTCATTAAAACGGTCGAAGCCCACCGAGGAACGGAACAGAGGGGCCATCGAAAATGCAGTACTCATGATTCAAATCTCCTGAAAACAGATCAGCAAGTTTTTTTGTCTCCGCGACCCGGATTCGGCATCGCGTAATCCTTAAATAAGGATCGCCAATTGCTTTTCAAGAGATTTTTTCTGGTTTTTTTTAAAAAATTTTACGCCGCTTCAGACACCTGCAACCCCAGCAAACGCGAGACTTGATCGAGTTCGGTTTCACGGCGCAGGACGGTAAACAACTCGACCGCTTCAGGATAATTGCGGGTCAACATCGCCAGCCATTGCTTCAAGCGACCGGGCGATTGGCGTGGCGTCATCTGTGCCTTGGCTTGCAGCCAGAAGTCCTGGATCAGCGGCAGCAACTCGCTCCAGGTCATCTCAATGACCTCCTCGCCAGCCCTCGCCGCCGCGATTTGCCGGGCCAGGTCAGGGCGTGAGACCAGGCCGCGACCGAGCATGATGTCTTCGACGCCGCTGATTTCGCGGCAACGGCGCCAGTCTTCGACGCTCCAGATGTCGCCGTTGGCGAAAACCGGCACCTTGACCACGTCCTGCACGCGGGGGATCCATTCCCAATGCGCAGGCGGCTTGTAGCCATCGGTTTTGGTCCGCGCATGAACCACGATGTGCGCCGCGCCGCCTTCGGCCAGGGCCGTGGCACAGACCAGCGAGCCGTCCGGGCTGTCGAAGCCCAGGCGCATCTTGGCGGTGACTGGAATGTGCGCCGGCACCGCGCGACGTACGTGTTCAACGATCTGGTTGAGCAATTCAGGCTCTTTGAGCAACACGGCGCCGCCGCGCGATTTGTTGACGGTCTTGGCCGGGCAGCCGAAGTTCAGGTCGATGACCTCGGATCCCAACTCACACGCCAGTGCAGCGTTTTCCGCCAGACACACAGGGTCGGAGCCGAGCAACTGCACCCGCAACGGAACACCGGACGCGGTGCGTGCACCGGTCAGCAGTTCCGGACCGAACTTGTGGTAATAGGCAGGCGTCAGCAGTTGATCGTTGATCCGGATGAACTCGGTCACGCACCAATCGATACCGCCCACACGGGTCAGCACGTCCCGCAGGATGTTGTCGACCAACCCCTCCATGGGCGCCAAAGCAATTTGCATGAAAAACACACTCGACGAAAAACGTGCGGCAGTTTACTGGATTGCGCGGGAAATCTGCAGAACATCGCAGATTCCCCTGTGGGAGCGAGCCTGCTCGCGATAGCGGTGTGTCAGCCAACAGGAATGCGGCTGATGCACCGCTATCGCGAGCAGGCTCACTCCCACATTAGATTTTGGTTGCATCCAGAATCTGCAACGCCGGGCCATAACCCTCGATGAACTCGGCCGGCATGCGCTTGGGCTTGCCGGTGGACAATTCGATGCACACAAAAGTGGTTTGCGCCCGCAGCAGCGTGGTGTTGTCGCTGGGCCGCTTCAACTGGAAGTGTCGGGTCATTTTCAGGCGCTGATCCCAGTCGACGATCCAGGTCGCCAATTGCAACTCATCGCCCTCATAGGCTGCGGCCAGGTAGTCGATCTCATGCCGCACCACCGCCATCGCCCGGTCCAGTCGACGATATTCGACCAGGTCCAGGCCCAGCCGCTGCGAATGGCGCCAGGCGCAGCGTTCGAGCCAGGTCACGTACACCGCGTTATTGGCGTGACCCAGCCCGTCGATGTCTTCGGCGCCGACTTCCAGATCAATGATAAATGGCGTTGCCCGATCCCAGCCCATGCCCCTCTCCCGGTCAGATGATTTTGACCGGGGCAGTGTAACGGATGCTTACGCCGATTGGCGCGATTGCAGACTGCGACCGGCCAGCAGTGACAGCACGCCATCAATCACCCGGTGATCCGCCAGCACGCGCTGATGGCCGCCCTCTTCCAGGCGCAACAGTCGACTGTCGAACCAGGCCTCATTGATCAACTGGGCTTCCTTGACCGGGACAAACTTGTCATCTTCGGCATGGACGATCAGGCCTGGCATGTCGAGCTGGTAATGGGCGACGTCCAGCGCTGCAGCGCGCATACCGACGTCTCTCTCGACCTGACGAATGAACGCAGAGCGCGCCTTGGGTGGCAGTCGCACGTGGCGGGCGAAACCGCGCAGGACCCCGAGAATCCGCGCCGGCGCGGCAATCGTCACCAGGGTTTCGGTACGCAGGCCCAACTGAACGGCGAGCATGGCACTCGCCCCGCCCATGGAATGGCCGATGACTGCTTGCAGCGGCGGCAACTCGGCAGCCGCCTCAAGCATGGCCCTGGCAAACAGCACCACATTGGCCTCACGACCAGGGGAGCGGCCATGCGCCGGACCGTCCAGCGCAACCACGGAGTAACCGGCATCGACCAGCGCAGTAATAAGGCTCGCAAACTGCGTCGGCCGGCCTTCCCAGCCGTGCATCAGCAATACCGCCGGCCCTTGCCCCCAGCGCAACGCCGAGAGGCCAAAGCGCAGAGTGATTCGTTCGGATCTTGCCAGTAGCGGCAGTTCCCAATCACGTGGTGGCAGGTCTCGTGGCGTCATGAACGCCAGTCGCATCTTGCTCGCGACCAATGTCGGAGCAAACCAGCCCAAGGTGCCATTAACGCCACGAACCCACTTCAACGTGTTCATCGCTCTCACTCCCAAGGCCTTGCCTTCAGGTCATAGCACCGCTGATTTGGCGGCGCGCAGCAATCGATCGGACAACTCTCCTGGCCCCAGCGCCCGTGCCAGAGCCAGACCACCGACCATCAAGGCCATGTCGGCCAAGGCTTTGTCGGTGTCTTCCGGGCTGGCCGCCAACTGCGCGACCATCATTTCAACGTGTTCATTCAACGCCACACGAAACTCGTCCGGCAGACGCCCCAACTCGCCGACAGATGCCGGGATCGGGCAAGCTGACTCGGAGGAATCACGGTGCTTACGCGACAGATAGAACGCCGCCACCAACGCGCGGCGCTCTTCGCCGGTCAGTTGCGAGTCCATCTCTGCGATCAAGCCACGGCGATGACCGAGCAGTTGCTTGAACGCTTCCAGCATCATCGCGTCCTTGCTTTCGAAGTGTGCGTAGAAGCCGCCAACAGTCAGGCCGGCTGCGCCCATCACTTCGCCCACACTCGGTTCGGCCGGGCCGCGCTGAATCAGCGCTGCGCTGGCGGCCTTGAGGATGCGTTCGCGGGTTTGAGCTTTTTTATCGTTCATCGTTGCCTCCGAATATTACGACTAGAATATTATTCTCATAATAATTTTCCGCAAGTCGTGGATGTGACCGCTGGTCTGAAGAACAGTTTGAAAGAAACGGGGGGATTTGGCCAAACGCCAGACAAACAAAAGGGCCATTCAATAATTGAATGACCCTTATAAAATCCCGCAGAGCGGGTAATCGTGGCGTCCCCTAGGGGACTCGAACCCCTGTTACCGCCGTGAAAGGGCGGTGTCCTAGGCCACTAGACGAAGGGGACGCAAAACCTTCTATACAACTGATCAGTGCTGAGTGCTGATCGATTCAAGGCCGGTGTGGCCAGACCTTGAACTGTAAAATTGGTGGAGCTAAACGGGATCGAACCGTTGACCTCTTGCATGCCATGCAAGCGCTCTCCCAGCTGAGCTATAGCCCCGGATTTTTCGCCTCGCGGCGGAGCGACATCTTGCAACATCGCTTCTGTAAAACTGGCGTCCCCTAGGGGACTCGAACCCCTGTTACCGCCGTGAAAGGGCGGTGTCCTAGGCCACTAGACGAAGGGGACGCAAACCCTTCTATACAACAGATCAACGCTGAGTGTTGATCGCTTCAAGGCCGGTGTGGCCAGACCTTGAAGTGTAAATTGGTGGAGCTAGACGGGATCGAACCGTCGACCTCTTGCATGCCATGCAAGCGCTCTCCCAGCTGAGCTATAGCCCCTCATCGCTGAGGACGGGGCGAATCTTAATGGCGCATCGGAAACGTGTCAAATTTATTTTTAACAATTTCCAAAGTTTTTTGCCGACATAACAATCACTTACCGCCCTCCCCCCGAAAAACCGGGGGTGACGCCGAAGGCAGGATCAAAAGATCACGGCCTCCGGCAGCGCCTGCACGGGATCAAATGCCCTTAGGCGATGTTGCCCAAGAGTTTTTCCCACTCCTTGTTTTCCTTTTTCGACACGCCGCCCAGCAGGTCAATCGCCTGGCGCAGACGGAAACGGGTCAGGTCCGGACCGAGGATCTCCATCGCATCAAGCACCGACACCGAGCTGGCCTGGCCGGTGATCGCGGCGAACATCAGCGGCATGGCGTCACGCAGCTTCAGCTCCAGGGATTCGACCACCGCCTGAATCGTCGCAGTGATGTTGTCCTTCTCCCACTGACGCAGGCTTTCCAGCTTCCACAGGATCAACTGCATCAACTGACGCACCTGATCGCCCGACAGCTTCTTGGACTCGAACAGCTTGGCATCCGGGTTCACGCCACCGGCGAAGAAGAAACCGGCCAGCGGTGCAACCTGGCTGAAGGTTTCAACACGGCCCTGCACGTGCGGTGCGATTTTCATCATGTATTCGGGGTTCAGCGCCCAGGTTTGCAAGCGACTGGCGAACTCTTCCACCGGCAAGTCACGTAGCCACTGGCCGTTGAGCCACGACAGTTTTTCGATGTCGAAAATCGGCCCACCGAGGGACACACGGCTCAGGTCGAAGTGGTCGACCATTTCCTGCAGCGAGAACTTCTCACGCTCGTCCGGCATCGACCAGCCCATGCGGCCCAGGTAATTGAGCATCGCTTCGGGCATGAAGCCCATGCGCTCGTAGAACGTCACCGACGTCGGATTCTTGCGCTTGGACAGCTTGCTCTTGTCCGGATTACGCAGCAGCGGCATGTAGCACAGCTGCGGTTGTTCCCAACCGAAGTATTCGTACAGCAGGATCAGTTTCGGCGCAGACGGCAACCATTCTTCGCCGCGCAGGACGTGAGTGATGCCCATCAGATGGTCGTCGACCACGTTGGCCAGGAAATACGTCGGCAGGCCGTCGGTCTTCATCAGCACTTGCATGTCCATGCGATCCCACGGGATCTCGACGTCGCCACGCAACATGTCCGGGACCACGCACACGCCTTCGCTCGGCACCTTCATGCGGATCACGTGCGGCTCGCCTGCGGCCAGGCGGCGCGCGACCTCTTCTTTGGACAGCAGCAGCGCACGGCCGTCGTAACGCGGGGTTTCGCCACGCGCCATTTGCTCGGCACGCATCTGGTCCAGCTCTTCGGCGGTGCAGAAGCACGGGAAGGCATGGCCCATGTCGACCAGTTGCTGGCAGTACTTCTGATAGATGTCGCCGCGTTCGCTCTGACGATACGGACCGTGCGGGCCGCCGACATCCGGGCCTTCGCTCCAGTCGATACCCAGCCAGCGCAGGGCGTCGAAAATCTGTTGTTCGGACTCGCGGGTCGAACGCAATTGGTCGGTGTCTTCGATCCGCAGGATGAACTCACCGCCGTGCTGCTTGGCAAAGCAGTAGTTGAACAAAGCGATGTAAGCGGTACCTACGTGGGGGTCCCCGGTAGGCGATGGCGCGATGCGAGTGCGGACGGTGGTCATGGCAAGTCTCGAAATGAAGATAAAACAAAGGGCGAATGGTAACAGGCGATACCCGCCCGGCTCCAGTCAGCAGGGCATTTAAGCCAACGTTGCGTCTACAACGGGCCTGAGCCGCGATGAATGATGGATTATCAGCCGATGGCATTTACCCACTATCGCCTGTATGCCAAATTCGCCTGCTGATAACTTCCCTTACAATTTCTCGACTACAGTCTGCCCCATGCCTGCCCAACTCAAGCGTCGCCTGTTTATTTTCCTGTTGATCGTCCTGCTGATTGCCGGGGGCTTTTTCGCCCAGTGGTTCTTCAAGGGACGGTTTTACGAAAGCACCGACAATGCCTATGTCCAGGGCGAGATCACCCGTGTCTCGAGCCAACTGGGCGCGCGCATCGAGCAGGTGCTGGTGCAGGACAACCAGCACGTAGAGAAAGGCCAACTGCTGATCAAGCTTGAAGGCGATGACTTCCATCTCGCCGTCGACCGCGCCAACGCGACCCTCGCCACCCGCCAGGCCGAACGCCTGCAAGCCCAGAGCAAACTGACCCAGCAAGCCAGCCTGATCGCCGCCAGCGAAGCGCAAGTGGCTTCCAGCCAGGCGAGCCTGGGCCGTTCGCAGATCGATTTGTCCCGGGCGCAAACTTTGCGCAAACCCGGCTACGTGTCGGAAGAACGGGTCACCACCCTCTCCGCCGACACTCACATCGCCCGCTCGCAAGTGACCAAGGCTCAGGCGGATGCGCAAAGTCAGCGCCAGCAAGTCAACTCCCTGAGCGCCGAGATCAAGCGCCTCGACGCCATGATCGCCAACGCCAAGACCGACCTCGCCCAGGCCGAACTGAACCTGACCCGCAGCGAAATCCACGCGCCCATCAGCGGCCTGATCGGCCAACGCGCGGCTCGCGAAGGCCAGTACGTGCAGGCTGGCGCGTATCTATTGTCGATCGTCCCGGATCAGGACATCTGGATTCAGGCCAATTTCAAGGAAACCCAGATTGGCCACATGCAGCCCGGGCAGAAAGCCAGGCTAACCTTCGACGCCTACAGCGACACGCCGATCGAGGCGCGAGTCGACAGTCTGTTCGCCGCCTCGGGCGCGCAGTTCAGCCTGTTGCCGCCCGACAATGCCACGGGCAACTTCACCAAAGTCGTACAACGAATTCCGGTCAAACTGACGTTCGCTGCGGACAATCCGCTGCGCGGCAAGATTCGCCCAGGGATGTCAGTCACCGCCAAAGTGAACATCAAAGACGCCCCTGACGATGGCCGGTGATCAACTGATCCGTCCGGTCGGCGAACCGACCCGGCGGGACTGGATCGCGGTGATGAGCGTGATGCTCGGCGCCTTCATGGCCGTGCTCGACATCCAGATCACCAACTCGTCGCTCAAGGACATTCAGGGCGCGTTGTCGGCGACACTGGAAGAAGGCTCGTGGATTTCCACTTCGTACCTTGTCGCGGAAATCATCATGATCCCGCTGACTGCGTGGCTGGTGCAGCTGCTCTCGGCGCGACGCCTGGCGGTCTGGGTCTCGCTCGGATTTCTCGCCGCCTCCCTGCTCTGTTCCATGGCCTGGAGCCTGGAGAGCATGATCATCTTCCGCGCCTTGCAGGGGTTCACCGGTGGCGCACTGATTCCGCTGGCGTTCACCCTCACGCTGATCAAACTCCCGGAACACCACCGCGCCAAAGGCATGGCGATGTTTGCCATGACCGCGACGTTCGCCCCCTCTATCGGCCCGACACTGGGTGGCTGGCTGACCGAGAACTGGGGCTGGGAATACATCTTCTATATCAACATACCGCCGGGCCTGATCATGATCGCGGGCCTGATGTATGGCCTGGAGAAGAAAGAAGCGCATTGGGAATTGCTCAAAAGCACTGACTACATGGGCATCCTTACGCTCGGTGTCGGCCTCGGCTGTTTGCAGGTGTTTCTGGAGGAAGGCCATCGCAAGGACTGGCTGGAGTCGAACCTGATCGTGACCCTTGGCAGCATTGCGCTGGTCAGCTTGATCACGTTTGTAATCGTGCAATTTTCCAAACCCAATCCGCTGATCAACCTCGGCATCCTGGGCAATCGCAACTTTGGTTTGTCGAGTATTTCCAGTGTCGGTATGGGCGTCGGGTTGTACGGCTCGATCTATTTGTTGCCGCTGTACCTGGCGCAGATCCAGAATTACAACGCCCTGCAAATCGGCGAAGTAATCATGTGGATGGGCGTGCCGCAGCTGTTTCTGATTCCGATGGTGCCGAAGCTGATGAAGATCATATCGCCGAAATGGCTGTGCACCCTGGGCTTCGGACTGTTCGGGCTGGCGAGTTTTTCATCGGGGGTGTTGAACCCGGACTTTGCCGGGCCGCAGTTCAATCAGATCCAGATCATCCGGGCGCTGGGTCAGCCGCTGATCATGGTGACCATCTCGCTGATCGCCACGGCATACATCCTGCCGCAGGACGCGGGGTCGGCGTCGAGCCTGTTCAACATCCTGCGCAACCTCGGCGGCGCCATCGGCATCGCCCTCCTCGCGACCTTGCTGGATGCGCGAACCAAGACCTATTTTGATTATCTGCGTGAATCGATCGTCCCGAGCAACCCGCAAGTGGCGGAGCGGATGGCGTCGATGACGGACCGGTTTGGCAGTGAAACGGCAGCGTTGGGCAAGCTGAGTGAGATCGCCCATCAGCAGGCGTCAATCATGGCGTACAACGATGCGTTTCATTTTGTCGGGATTGCGCTGGGGATCAGCATGATTGCGGTGTTGTTGACCAAGAAATTGCCAGCAGGGCTCAAGGCTGGCGAGGCGCACTAGTCACCGCCGATCGTTCCCATGCTCCGCGTGGGAACGATCACCTCTCAAACCTCGATCAACCGCTCCCGCAACTTGCCAATTTCATCACGCATCTGCGCCGCGGCTTCGAATTCCAGATCCCGCGCCAAGGCGTACATCTTCTCTTCCAAACCTTTGATGCGCTTGGCGATTTCCCCCGGTGAACGCAATTCCGCTTCGTACTTGGCGCTCTCCTCGGCAGCCTTGGCCATGCCTTTGCGCTTCTTGCTGCGCGAACCCGGCACGGTGGCGCCTTCCATGATATCGGCAACGTCCTTGAACACGCCTTTGGGGGTGATGCCGTTGGCCAGGTTAAAGGCGATCTGTTTGTCGCGACGACGTTCGGTCTCGCCAATCGCCCGCTCCATGGAACCGGTGATGCGATCCGCGTAAAGAATCGCCCGGCCATTGAGGTTGCGCGCCGCACGGCCGATGGTCTGGATCAGCGAACGCTCGGAACGCAGGAAGCCTTCCTTGTCCGCATCGAGAATGGCCACCAGCGACACTTCCGGCATGTCCAGGCCTTCACGCAGCAGGTTGATCCCCACCAGCACGTCGAAGGTGCCCAAGCGCAGATCACGGATGATTTCGACCCGTTCCACGGTGTCGATGTCCGAGTGCAGGTAGCGCACGCGCACGCCGTGGTCAGCCAGATAGTCCGTCAAATCCTCGGACATGCGCTTGGTCAGCGTGGTGACCAGCACCCGCTCCTCCAGCGCCACACGCTTGCCAATTTCAGAGAGTAGATCGTCGACTTGGGTCAGTGCCGGGCGGATTTCGATTTGCGGGTCCACCAGTCCGGTCGGACGGACCAGTTGCTCGACCACGCGACCGGCATGTTCCGCCTCGTAGTTGCCCGGCGTTGCCGAAACAAAAATGGTTTGCGGGCTGATGTTTTCGAACTCGTCGAAACGCATTGGCCGATTATCCAGCGCGGATGGCAAGCGGAAGCCATACTCGACCAGGGTTTCTTTACGCGAACGGTCACCCTTATACATGGCGCCGACCTGCGGCACGCTGACGTGGGATTCGTCGATCACCAGCAAGGCGTCGGCCGGCAGGTAGTCGAACAAGGTGGGTGGCGCCTGGCCGGATTCACGGCCCGACAGGTAGCGCGAATAGTTTTCGATGCCGTTGCAGTAACCCAGCTCGAGGATCATTTCCAGGTCGAAACGGGTGCGCTGTTCCAGACGCTGGGCTTCCACCAGTTTGTTGTTGGAACGCAGGTAGTCCAGACGTTCCTGCAGCTCGACCTTGATCCCTTCGACTGCGCCGAGCAAGGTTTCTCGCGGCGTCACGTAGTGGCTTTTCGGGTAGAAGGTGAAACGCGGCAGCTTGCGGATGACCTCGCCGGTCAGCGGATCGAAAGCAGACAAGCTCTCGACTTCGTCATCGAACAGCTCGATGCGGATCGCTTCGAAATCGGATTCGGCCGGGTGAATGTCGATCACATCGCCGCGCACCCGGAAGGTCGCCCGGGCAAATTCCATGTCGTTGCGGGTGTATTGCAGGTCCGCCAGGCGTCGTAGCAAGGCGCGCTGATCGAGCTTGTCGCCGCGATCCACGTGCAAAACCATTTTCAAATAGGTTTCCGGGCTGCCCAAGCCGTAGATGCACGACACCGTGGTGACGATGATCGCGTCTTTACGCTCCAGCAAGGCTTTGGTCGCCGACAACCGCATCTGCTCGATGTGGTCGTTGATCGACGCATCTTTCTCGATAAAGGTGTCCGAGGACGGCACATACGCTTCAGGCTGGTAGTAGTCGTAATAGGAAACGAAATACTCGACGGCGTTGTTCGGGAAGAACGCCTTGAACTCGCCATACAGCTGCGCGGCCAGGGTCTTGTTTGGCGCCAGCACCAGGGTCGGACGCTGAACTTGCGCGATCACATTGGCGATGCTGAACGTCTTGCCTGAGCCGGTTACACCGAGCAACGTCTGGTGCGCCAGCCCGGCTTCAATGCCCTCGACCATCAGGCGAATGGCTTCCGGCTGGTCGCCGGCGGGCTCGAAGCGGGTGACTAGCTGGAATTCAGACATGAAATACCTCTGATATCGCGCCAGCGCGGTCAAACCGGCAGCAACGAGAAAGGCCGCAAACGACTGACGTCGCTCGAGGAAAAAACTGGATTGTGCTCAATGTGGAGCCGAATGCCTTCGCTTTCAAGGCAAACGTCCTACATCGCGTAAAGACTTTGACGATACCGATCGACTAACGGTCGAAAAATAATCGGAAAAACTTAACTTAAAAGCCCAATCGTCTGTCGCCTTCAATCACGGATGACCTCTATACTAGCTCCCCGTTTGTGCACCGCTCTAGTGCATTCGGCTGGAGCGCGACACGTCCCTCCACTCTCCATTCAGAGCCGCCGCAAAAATGAGCCTGTTCTCCGCTGTCGAAATGGCACCACGCGATCCAATCCTGGGCCTCAACGAAGCATTCAACGCCGATACACGCACCACCAAGGTCAACCTGGGGGTCGGTGTTTACTGCAACGAGGAGGGGCGAATTCCACTCCTGCGCGCCGTTGTCGAAGCCGAGACGATTCGCGTCGCTCAGCACGCTTCCCGTGGCTACTTGCCCATCGACGGCATTGCCGCCTATGACCAAGCGGTTCAAAAACTGCTGTTTGGCAATGACTCGCCGCTGATCGCTGCTGGCCGCGTCATCACCACCCAGGCCGTTGGCGGTACGGGCGCCCTGAAAATCGGCGCCGATTTCCTCAAGCAACTGCTGCCGAACGCCGTCGTGGCCATCAGCGACCCAAGCTGGGAAAACCACCGCGCCCTGTTCGAAACCGCCGGTTTCCCGGTGCAGAACTATCGCTACTACGACGCCGCGACCCATGACGTTAATCGCACCGGTCTGCTGGAAGACCTGAACGCCCTGCCGTCCGGTTCGATCGTTGTGCTGCACGCGTGCTGCCACAACCCGACTGGCGTGGACTTGAGCCCGGCAGACTGGAACAACGTTCTGGACGTGGTGAAAGCCAAAGGTCACGTGCCGTTCCTCGACATGGCCTACCAGGGCTTTGGCGACGGCATCGACGAAGACGCGGCGGCTGTGCGCCTGTTCGCTGAATCGGGCCTGACCTTCTTCGTCTCCAGCTCGTTCTCCAAATCCTTCTCGCTGTACGGCGAGCGCGTTGGCGCCCTGTCGATCGTCAGCGAATCGAAAGAAGAAAGCGCGCGCGTGCTGTCGCAAGTCAAACGCGTGATCCGCACCAACTACTCCAACCCACCGACCCACGGTGCAAGCATCGTCGCCGCCGTGCTCAACAGCCCGGTACTGCGCGCACAGTGGGAAGAAGAACTGGCCGAAATGCGTCTGCGGATTCGCGGCATGCGTACCCAGATGGTCGACCTGCTGGCGAAAAACGCGCCACAGCGTGATTTCAGCTTCGTCGGTCGTCAGCGCGGCATGTTCTCCTACTCAGGCCTGACCGTTGAGCAAGTCACTCGCTTGCGCACCGAGTTCGGCATCTACGCCCTGGACACCGGCCGCATCTGCGTGGCCGCGTTGAACCAGAGCAACATTGATGCGGTGACCAAGGCCATCGTTGCGGTGATCTGAGTGGTTGCGTGATATGAAAAACGGGAAGCACTGGGGCTTCCCGTTTTTTATTGCAGGCAGATAATTCTCAATCCAGCGACTGAGCACTCTAGACTGCACGCAGATCAAATGTGGGAGCAGGCTTGCCTGCGATAGCGGTCGGCCAGCCAACATCAATGTTGAATGTTATGGCCTCATCGCGGGCAAGCCCGCTCCCACAGGCTCTATGTCCACCCGAGAATTCTTCAGAGACCTCACATGAAAAACGATGACCTACGCGCCGACCGTGACGAGCTGGACGATTTCGTCCCTCGCACGCCGGCCAAACGCGGTAACAACCTGGTGCTGCAAGTGGCCGCTGGCGTATTTCTCGGCGGCCTGGCGCTGTGGCTGGTGCAACTGGGCGCCACGATGCTGTACGCCAAATTGATGCTCGCCACGGTAACGTTCGGCGGTTAAGCCAGTTCGCTGGCACGCTGCGTGGCGGCGTCGTCATAGGCGACGTAGAGCGATTCGGCAACCTGACTCTTGATCGCCTTGGCGCTTTCCAGACCGAGGACAAAACCTTCAGCCTTGCCGCCCGCACGATTCAAATCGTCTGCGGTGCTGGCTTGGGTGATTGCGTCGAACAGTTTCTCGGCGTGCGGGCCGACACCTTTGGGCAGGCTGATCTGAGCGATGCTCATGGGAACACCCCGTTGATTTGAGGGGTGGAGATTGGGTGATTCATGGCGCGTACCTTTTCGGCGAATGGCCGGCAGCGCGTGTAACCACTTCCGGGCGGCCATGGTAGACCTCTGAGGCGATTCTGGTAACCGCCCACGGTCGATAAACCACCGCCCGTCCCCATGAACCGCTCATGTTCTACACAAGCGCTTGACTTCTCTTTTTGAATCAGTAACATACACGCCATTCCGCGATAGCTCAGTTGGTAGAGCAAGTGACTGTTAATCACTGGGTCCCTGGTTCGAGTCCAGGTCGTGGAGCCAGACAGCAATATCGAAAAGCCTCTGAATCGAAAGATTCAGGGGCTTTTTTGTGGCTGACAGAAAATCAAAAGGCCGATCTGTCTATTCAACAGATCGGCCTTTTCAATCGTTGCTGCTGTCAGACATGCTCACTGCTTTTGGCATGAGCCGCTCGATGCTCGCCCGACTCATGCCCCGCCTCCACCACCGGGATCTCATTCCCGTCGCAGTCACGCAGTTTGCCTTCGCTGAAGTAATCCCCTTCACGCAACGCGGCCAGGTCCTGGTAACGCAGAACGCGTTCAGTGCCGGCCGCAAACACCGACTGCTGGTCCGAGTTACCGGCCGTGAGGTGGTTGAAGGTCAGGTTCAGCACGATGGCCATGATGGCCGATGAGCTGATGCCCGAATGGAAGATGGTCGCGAACCAGCTTGGGAAGTGGTCGTAGAAGTTTGGTGCGGCGATCGGGATCATGCCGAAACCGATGGAGGTGGCGACGATGATCAGGTTGACGTTGTTGCGGTAATCGACCTTGGACAGCGTACGAATACCGCTGGCCGCCACGGTGCCGAAGAGCACGATGCCGGCGCCGCCGAGGACAGACGTCGGTACGGCGGCGATGACGCGGCCCATGAAGGGCAATAGACCGAGGATCACCAGGAACAAGCCGCCGGTGGCGACCACGAATCGGCTCTTGATACCGGTGACGGCTACCAGCCCTACGTTCTGGGCGAAGGCGCTTTGGGTGAAGGAGCCGAAGATCGGCGCGATCATGCTCGACAGCATGTCGGCGCGCAGACCGTTGCCCAGCCGCTTGGAGTCGACCTTGGTGCCGATGATTTCACCGACGGCGAGGATGTCCGCCGAGGTTTCCACCAGGGTCACCATGACCACGATGCACATCGACAGGATCGCGGCGAAGTGGAACGTCGGAATGCCGAAGTGGAACGGCGTCGGGAAGCCGAACATTGGGCCTTGGGTGACCGACGAGAAGTCCGCCATGCCGAGGAACACCGCGATGACGGTGCCGATCACCATTGCCAGCAGGATCGACAAACGGGAGATGGTCGAGCTGCCGATCTTGCTCAGCAACAGCACCAGCACCAGCGTCACCGCCGCCAGACCGATGTTGGCCATGCTGCCAAAGTCCGGGGCATGGCTATTGCCGCCCATGGCCCAGCGAGCGGCTACTGGCATCAACGTCAGGCCGATGGTGGTGATCACAATGCCCGTGACCAGCGGCGGGAAGAACTTGGTGATTCGCGAGAACACCGGCGTGATCAGCAGCCCGATCAGCGACGCGGCAATGACCGCCCCGAGAATCGACTGAAACCCGCCCTCCCCGCCACTGCTGACGATTGCCACCATCGTCGCGACGCCCGAGAAAGACACGCCCTGCACCAGCGGCAACTGACAACCAAAAAACGGTAAACCGAGGGTTTGCAGCAATGTCGCCAAGCCCCCCGCAAACAATGAAGCAGCAATCAACAAACCGATGTCCGCCGGCGAAAGCCCGGCTGCCTGACCAATGATCAATGGCACCGCGACGATGCCGCCATACATGGTCAGAACGTGTTGCAGGCCGTAAGCCATATTCGCGCCGACCCCGAGGTTTTCGTCCTCGGGCCGTTGGTGTGAAACATGGGGCGTTTTCATGGTTGGGGGGTTCCCTGGTTTTTTGTTATGCGCACACTGTATGCAAGACTCAGGACAAATGTCTATAGAGTTGTATACAACTCACCAGTCAGATTATGGACATGTGTCCACACGGCCCTCTGTCTGCGCGGCCTCCCCCCACGTAAAAATTTTTGAAATACATCCTTCCTCTGTCTGGTCCCCTGCCCGCTAGTCTTCAGAATTCAAAGCGACCGCCGGCACGGACGCCTCTCGCTTATACATATAAAGTATGCATAATGAAGTCATTCGAGATTCAGTATCACAAGGCAAAAAACGCAGCCAACAAACTCAAGCACTACGGCATCAGCCTCGCCGAAACAGAACCCGTGTTTCATGATGATCGAGCGCTGACATTTCAGGACAACCATCATGATGAACCACGATGGATCACCATGGGGCTGGACGCTAAAGCTCGCTTGTTGGTCGTTGCGTATACCTATCGCGATCCGAATTTCGTTCGAATCATTTCCGCGCGCCTCGCCACCAAAAGCGAATGCCGCCGCTACAGGGAACACTGACCGATGAAAGACGAATACGACTTCAGCAACGCCAAGCGTGGAGCGGTTGCCTCCAGCAAAGGCAAGACCCGAATTACTATCATGCTCGATGACGTCGTCATTGAAGCGGCGCGCGCCATGGCTGAGGATGAGGGGTATGGCTACCAGACCGTGATCAATAACACCTTGCGCCAGGCGTTACTCAGCAGCACGGGCAAAACTGCGACGCCCGACCCGGGCCTCGCTATTGCCAATGCCGGACATTTCAAAGAAGGAATAACGGCTTCCGAACTGCAAAGCCTGGAGAAAAAACTGGCAGAGGCACTCAGCGAGATCCATCGCGTGATGAAGCCTTGAATTCGACCCGACGAAAAGAGCAGATCGATCACGCCTGCTCTTTTTCTCGTTCCCTGCAATCGAACGCCTATGCCGAGGCAATCAATCGTTCAAGCACCTGTTTCAAGCCCGCATGTTCCGGCAGCAGAATGCCGAACTCACACTCCAGCACCTCACTCAACTCCCCGACATCTGTCACCTGCCGTCGCTCGCTCTCGGCCCCCACCCGATGAATAGCAAAACTGCCGTTGTTCAACGTGCGCCTCCAGCCCTCCCCTGTGCGCGCGACCATCAGTTGTTTGGCAAACGATGAGTCGGGATGGGTCGAGACGTACCAGTTGCCGAGGGCGTAATCGATGTCTTCCTGGCGTTGCAGGTCGAAAATGTACATCGCTCGCCATTCGCCGCCGACGTTGGCGCGCAAGGTGTAACCGTCCTCATGGCGTTCGATGCGATACGGTTCGTGTGGCGTGCGTTGTTCGGCATTGGTGTCGAGCACCAGCGGTGCGGTCGGCACCATACCGCCGAAACCGACATCGCTGATGTAGCGCACGCCGTCCAGCGTGACCAGGCTCAAGCGATGTGTGCGGGCGGTCCAGGCGCCTTCGGACTGCCCCATGACCACGCGACCGGTGATGCCGCGCGCCTCGAAACCCAGCTCCTGGAGCAAGGCCAGGAACGCATTGTTGAGTTCGTAGCAATAACCACCTCGCCCCGCGTGCAGAATTTTCTGCTCGATGGATGGCAGATCGATGAGTACCGGCTCGCCTGACAGCGTGGTGAGGTTTTCGAACGGGAAGGCGCCAGTGTGGCGCAGCTGAAGTTGACGCAGGGTCTCCAGGGTTGGCGCCGGGGGCGCGTCGAAACCCAGGCGTTGCAGGTATAACGCACGGTTCGTCAGGCGTGGCTCGCTCATTGCTCGGTCCTTATGCATGGGGCCGCGGATCTCTCCGCCGATGGGCGCCATGTATAAGGGATAAAGCGGCCCAACTGACAATTGATTTAGCCAATCGCCTGGCTCATTAAAATCAACGTTGCTTGCGCGAACCCAGTCGAATCCACGTCGGTGCATGATCGCTGGCGTGCGGCTCGTTGCGCACCCACGCATCGACTCCGCCCTCTTGCAGATAAGGACTCAAGGCCGGGTTAAGCAGCAGGTGATCGATGCGCAGCCCAGAGTTCTTCTGCCAGTGCTGCCTGAAATAATCCCAGAAGGTGTAAAGCCGATCCTCTGGATACAGATGTCGCAGGGAATCGGTCCAGCCCTGATCCAGCAAGCGTTGGTAACACTCGCGACTTTCCGGTTGCAGCAAGGCGTCCTTGAGCCATGAGCGCGGGTTGTAGATGTCCAGGTCGGTGGGCACGACGTTGTAGTCGCCGGCCAGCACCACCGGATGGTCGCTGCCCTGGAGGTCCTTGGCATAGGCGATCAGCCGCTCGAACCACGCCAGCTTGTAATCGAACTTGGGCCCCGGCTGAGGATTGCCGTTGGGCAGATACAAGCAACCCACCAAAATCCCGTGCACCGCGGCTTCCAGGTAGCGGCTATGGGTATCGGTGTCATCCCCCGGCAGACCACGCCGGCTCTCCAGAGGCTGGGCATCACGCGCCAGTATCGCCACCCCGTTCCACGACGACTGGCCTTGCCAGATGGCACCGTAACCCGCCGCTTCAAGTTCGGCGGCGGGGAATGCGCTGTCGACCGACTTGAGTTCCTGCAAACAGGCAATGTCCGGTTTTTCTCGCTCAAGCCAGGCCAGCACATTCGGCAAGCGGGCACGCATGCCGTTGACGTTGAAGGTGGCGATTTTCAGGTTCTTCATGGTCCCGGGCTCGTAACGGATTGACGGTATCCAGTTGTGACCGAGGCACGTCGCAGCAGTTGCCACGACACACCAGACAGGCGACTAAAGGTGTGGGCCCTGCGTCGGATAATCGTCTTGCGAAGCCTTGAGCAACGGCAACAACGCCTGTTTTTCCATCGGCCGACTGAGGTAAAAACCCTGCACCTCGTGGCACTCGTCAGAGATCAGGAAGTCCAGTTGCTCCAGTGTTTCGACCCCCTCTGCGGTCACCGTCAGGCCCATCGCCTTGCCCAGGTTGATGATCGCCTGCACCACGGCGCGGTCATTACCCGCGCCGCCCATGGAGGAGATGAAACGCTTGTCGATCTTGATCCCGTCGAACGGATACGTGCGCAGGTAACCCAACGACGAATACCCGGTGCCGAAGTCGTCCATGTTCAGCCGCACACCCAACTCCTTCAGTGCGTTCATGGTCGCCAAAGCACCATCGACATCGTTGAGCATCACGTTTTCGGTGATCTCCAGCTCCAGCCGACTGGCCGGCAACCGGCTGAGGATCAATGCCTCCCTGACATCCTCCACCACATCACTGCGAATAAACTGCACAGGAGACAGGTTGACCGACACCATCAGCTCGCCCGGCCAGCTCAGTGCCGTCTCGCAAGCTTCGCGCAGCACCCAGCGACCCAACGGCACGATCAGGTCGGTTTGTTCGGCCAATGGAATGAACGTATCGGGCGCCAGCAAGCCCTGCACCGGATGCTGCCAGCGCAACAACGCTTCGACCGAGACAATCTGCTTGCCATCAACGTGATAACGCGGCTGATAGTGCATCACGAACTCGTTGTTCTTGATCGCCTGGCGCAAGTCGTTTTCCAGTTTGCGTCGATGCTGGATCTGATCGTTCATGTGCGGCGCAAAGTAGCACCAGGTTTTCTTGCCGTCGGATTTGGCCTGATACAGGGCAATGTCGGCGCAGCGGATCAGCTCTTCCGGCATATGCCCCTGGCGCCTGCTCAAGGCGATCCCGATGCTCGCGCCGATGTGCAGCGTGTGATGGTCATAGTGGATCGGCTGTTGCAGGCTCTCGAGAACACGCTCGCAGATCCGGTCGATTTCCGTGTGGCTGTCCATGCCATTGAGCACCAGCACAAACTCGTCGCCGCCCAGTCGGGCGACCAGATCGATATCCCGGGTGCACTCACGCAAGCGCGCGGCAACCTCCAGCAATACTGCATCGCCGGCCGGGTGGCCGAGGGAGTCATTGATCGGCTTGAAGTTGTCCAGGTCGATCATCAACAGCGTCAGCGCCGCCGAATGCTCCCTGAGCACCAAGGCCTCTTCGAGGTAGCGCGCCAGCTTGTTGCGATTGGGCAGGCCGGTCAGGGCGTCGTGCAACGACAGGTGCTGGATTTGCGCGTGGGCAGCCACTTCATCAGTGATGTCACTGGCCGTTCCGCGATAACCCACCACGGTGCCTTTGTTATGGATCGGGCGGGCAGACACCCGGCAAATGCGCTGCTGTCCGGATTGATCACGATAGGAACAACGCAGATGACTGACGCTGTGTTCTTCATTGAGCCTGTTCAGCCACAGTGACAAGGACGTGGTATCGCAGAACAGCAATTGCTCGATGTCCTGCCCCAACCATTGCTGCTCGGAATACCCGGTGACGGCGCCGAAGCGCCCGGACAGGTACGTGATGTGATGCCTGTCGTCGATCTCCCAGATCCAGTCGGAAGCTGCCTCGGCCACCGCGCGAAAACGTTCTTCACTGGCCTCCAGCGCCTGGTTCGACAGGTCGAGGTTGATGTAACTGGCATCCACGTGGCCGGACGCGCGCAACACATAGCGGAAGAAATAGACCGTCAACAACGCAAGGATCAGCAAGGCGCCACCCAATGGAGGCAACAGCGACCAGAGCAATTGATGACCTGGCTGTTCGAGCCGGGACACCAGGCTAAAACCGGTGCCCGTGAGTGCCACGGCAGGCTGACCGGGAACGAGGGTGTTGTCAGCGGCAAGGCTCAAGTCATGCAAACCGTAATCGGCGCTTAAGTCATTGAGTTTTTGCGGGCTCAGCTGATCGACGAACACCAGCACCGAAGTGCTGAGGGGATCGACCGCTGGCCGCTCGTCATTGGGGATGATCGCGGCCGCCGTCAATAACGCAGGCTGACCTTCGAACAACGTGAACTGGCTGACCGGAACGATCAGGCTTTCCTGCGCCTGCACAACCTTGATCAGCTGCGCCATCGATGTCGACAGTAAGGCCGCAGCGTCATTGTGCAATTGAACGCCGCGCACCACAGCGTATTTGGTCCGCTGATGATCGACCACCAGGACGGCGTCGTAATGGTCCGTGGTGAACAAGGTTTTACCCATGTTCTGCTCGATATACGCCCACTGCACATCGACCTCACCGTTCAGGTGATCGTAGGCGGTTGTCCAGTTGGCGTAACTGGCGACGTAGTTTTTCGAGGCGGAGATGCGGTTTTCCAGCGCGCGCTGGGTGTAAAAAGTGGTCTTGGCCAAGTCCTGGGCATCGAGCCGGCCAGCAATGTTGAACAGTGCAACCAGGGCAATCAGCACCCCAAGGACAAATACCAACCCTACGGCCCAGACCAGGTTGCGTGTGATCGGCGTATGGCGCGCAGGGGCGGCAGTGGTAACGGCTGTCATTTCCATGCACATATCCTGTCAATCGATTGCCTGATCCGGTGCATGACAGGCAAGCGTCCATTGACCATAGCAGTCCTGTCTGGTCACTGCCGTTCAGGTATCAGTGATAGCTGTTTTCGACCACTCGTCATCCAGCCAACATCGATCGCCCTCCCCGGCACACCATCATCAGGTAACGATTCACCCTCGGAGGCGTGCCCCGATGAACATCAAAATCACCTCGCTGCTGTTGATCGGTTTGCTGTGCGCGCCAACCGGGGCTGCTTATGCTGTCTCCGGCAATGGCGCTGACGCGACGGGAACCCAGTCCGGCGCAACTCGCGGCTCGTCCGTGCCGCCCGATAACACCCCAGGCTCACCGGCATCCGGCAGCAGCGCAGGCAATGGCACTGGCACCTCTGGCGGAGCCAGCGGTTCAGGGTCCGGCGCGGGCGGCGGCACGGGTGCTGCCGGCGGCGGAACCGGAGGAGCCGGAGGTGGCACTGGCAGCTGGACGCATAAAAGCAGCCCATGATGAACATCGTGGGCTGCTTTTTTATGCGCGGTCTTTACAAGCGCTTGATGGGGGGCGGGTCCCATTTGCCGTTCAGCGCTTCAGGCTTTGGCCCATAGAGACGCATGGTCAGGTTGAACGGGCCTTTGGGCGCGGGAAGCCAATTGGCTTCAAGTTCCTTTCCGGGGTTTTCGTTCTGGAAGTAGATATCCAGCGATCCATCCGCGTTCGCCTTGAACGGCATCCAGCTACTGACCGCAAATCGGTTGAGCTCATTGCCGACCTGAAAACCTTCAGGATCGTACAAGGTGATTGACCAGAACGCATTGACCGGCGGCGCTTCACCTTTATCGAAATGCAGCACGTACCGGTTGGCCCCCTCGAGCGGCTTGCCGGTGTCGTCGCCCAAGTTCAACGGATAAATCGCATCCTCGGGCAAGTTCGCGCCCAGCCCCATTTGCGCAACGATTGCGCGCTTGAGGTAGTAGTTGCCATAAACCCCCATCGTGTCGGTGTTCATCGACCAACCGTTGACCACCCGTGCGAGGCTTGTGACCTTCCACTTCATCAACGCCTGGGCTTCCTCGGGCACCGTTTGAAGCGCTGCTTTAACGTCGGGATCGAGCGCATCGATATCGAACGGCTTGCCGGCTTCGATGCCGATGCGCTGCATTTGCGCCAGGATCGGCTGATCGGTGACGTGAGGCGGATGGACCTTGAGCAACGCGGCGGCGTAGGTGAAGTAATTGGCTGCCGACATCGTATCGACCTGAATCTTCGGCGGCGTTTTCATGTCCACCGTCGGGTCGATGACCACGTTGACCGGCTCGGCTTTTTTGCCCATTTTCGACAACGGGGTCACGGTGTAGCCCGCCTGGATTTTATGCACCGCGTCGTAGTCCGCCGCCCCGTCGGTCTTGGTGCGACCAATGACCCAGACGAAGGGCGTGGGCGCCGGCAACTGATTCAATCCGGGCGGCACCGTTCCGGTCCATCCCGGCGGTGTCACCAGAAACTGACTGGCCTCGGTGCCCGTCGTGCGCCAACCCGGCGAGGCGAACACATCGCTCCACATGTCGAGCATCGGCAACAGGTAAAAACGCCCGGCGGTGTCCGGTGCGCTGATCACCAGCGGCTCCTTGGTCAAGTCGAGCCACGCGATGGAATACAGCGTGTCGAAGTTCGACCGCACCACGCCCTTGAAATTGGCGGGTGGATACTGCGGCACACTCACAAACATGTTCATCGGGCCTTTACCGAACTCCTTGCCGGGTTCGATATTGGTGAACTGCTTGCGGGTGATGTCCATGGTCAACAGCGGGTAAAAATACAGATAGGCATCGACACCAATGGCGTGAGCTTCTGCAGGTGTGATTTTCGATTGAGCCTGGCTGGCCAATGGGAAGACGGCGCAGGCGGCAAGGCTTAGAGCAACAGCTGTCAATGCTTGAGTGATCAACATGTTGGCAATCGTCCGTGCTGTGGAAGCTCCGGCGGATTCGGCGGAGCTAACGCAACTCTAGACGATCAAAACAGACGGATATGACAGGGAGACAAACGGGCAAAATCTGTTGCAGAGCTGAAACAACCGCACGAATTTTATCAACGATCCGAGCGCATCAACGCCTCCACCCCGCCTTCCATCGACAACACGGCCGCACGGTTTCGCCCCGAATGCTTGGCCTGATACAACGCCGCATCGGCACGTTCGATGAACACTTCGATGGCGTCGAGCGCGGTCGGCACAAACGCGTAGCAGCCCAGACTGACCGTCAGGTAGCCCGTTGGTGAACCACTGTGGGTGATGTTCTTGCCCATGACGCTGTGGCGGATCTGTTCGGCAATGACCAGCGCGCCATGAATGTTGGTGTCGGGCAGCAATACAGCAAACTCCTCACCGCCATAACGCACCGCCAGATCGGCTTTTCGATGGCAGCAACTCTTGACCGCTCGCGCCACCTCAGCCAGGCAATGATCCCCCGCCACGTGACCGTAAGCATCGTTGTAACGCTTGAAATAATCGATATCGAGCATGATCAGGCTCAACGAGCTCGACTGCCGGGCACCCCGGCCGAACTCGATGTCCAATGCCTGCTCGAACAGCCGGCGATTGGCCAGCCCCGTCAGGCTATCGTGAGTAGCGATCAGCTTCAGCGCGTCCTTGGCCTTGCGCAAATCCGCCTCGACCCGTTCGCCGAGGCGCACCTGACGCACGAACACCCAACCGAACAGGCCGATGCCCATCACCACCAGGGCCACGATCACACTGGATTGAAACGCCGTGCCATACCAATCCTTGAGAATCGCATCCCTGGACGACGCCGCCGACACCACCAACGGATAAGCATCGAGTTGACGGTAGCCATACAAGCGCACGGTGCCATCCACGACCGAGTTGATCATCGCGTTGCCCGCGGGCGCGTTGGGCAAGTGTTTCTGGAAGATGTCCCCCTTGGCCAACGAAGTGCCGATCTGCGACTCCACAAACGGCCGGCGCGCCAGTAACGTGCCGTCGGTCAACGCCAAAAACATCGAGCCGTTGTCATCGATGCTGAAGCTTTTGAAGAACTGATCGAAGTAGGCCATTTTGATCCCGGCCAACAAAACGCCCTGGAAGTTGCCGTTCTTGTCGTTCACTCGTCTGGAGACCGGAATGATCCACTCGCCATTCTCCCGACTGCGAATCGCCGGCCCAATATGGGCGATCGTGGAGGCGTTCTGCTGGTGGAATTTGAAGTATTCCCGATCTGCGACGCCCGGGCCCCGGGGCATATCCTCGAACGAGGTGACAATCCACTGTCCCTGCTTGTCGAACAGGAAAATCCCGTGCAACTGCCCAAGCGCCTGCACCCGCCGGGCTAAGGTTTTCTGTAAGCGAGACCGTTGCGCGGTGCCGTAGCCATCGGTCTGGATCCAGTCCACCAGGCTGGTCAACACCAGATCGGCTTTCATGAAAGCGTCTTCGGCCTGCTGCGCCATTGCCCGGGTCAGGTTCGACGACGCCACTCGCGCCAGCTCCAGATCGTGGCGGCGCGATTGCTCCAGCTGCAAATACAGAAGCGCACAGAGACAGAGACACACCGTCACGATAAACAGCACCGCCGCCTTGAGCAGCGGCAACCGTTTCAACGCACCGCCCGGGGCTTGATCAGGGTCTTGAATGGGGATAGGCAAAAGCTCGTCCTGTAAGGGCAAGGCATGGGCAACGGCCCAAAGCCCTTATTTTTTGTGAGCTTAGTCTACGCAAGTTTTAGGGGCAATTGTCCTTTGGATAGCCGGCGCATCGCGCTGTGCAAATGCGCCCGCGCGCTCTGGTGGAGTTTTTGCGCAGAGAACTAGCGGTGTCGCGGAACTGAGCATTTGCCAAGACATGATTTGTCACGCATGTGTGGCTGACATGACGCAGGGCAAAACCAGAGTTACGTTGAAGCGGCTACGATTACTCATAGACCCCCACAAGGAATTGAAATGAGTAAGGCAGACGAACTCGCCGCGAGGTTGAAACAAACCCGGCAACCCAGCGCTGATCAGGTGATCGACTGTTGGCCAAGCCAGGTCTACGAGCTGTACCGTCAGATCGAGGTGTGGCTGGTGCCAGTAACCGAAATGGGCCTGGTCCTGCGGCGCAATCCCACTCACGTCTTCGAGTGCGATTCAGACGGTGAGACGTTCGACTACGCGATCGATCAATTGCAGATCGAGGGCAATAACCATCGCATCACTTTCGATCCCGTTGCACGCTTCACCGAAGATGGTGCGGGCCGCATCGAGATTCACGCTAAAAACAGAGAGCTTGCTTTACTGCGCACCGTAGGCGAACACGGCGAAACGCATTGGTGGTTGCAGGCGATCGAGCAATCCGGGCAACAACCGGATGCGGTGGCGTTGACCGAGCATAACCTGCTGGCGGTGGTGCAAGAGGGGCTGGAGCTCTGAGACCTGCGGGCGACCTCAAGGTCGCCCGCTACTACTGCCGCGCCGACGCCACCGAACCCACTGCCGAGTGCAAATCCAGCACCGGCAGCGGCGAAGGCCGGTTCAGTGCCCGCAATACCGGCTCATCGTACCCATACACATCAGGTTTGAATGCCACTCGCCCGTCACTTCCCAGATCAACGGTCCAGTAGGCCAGCAACACCGGCACTTTGACCGGAAGCCGGATGTTCTCGGTCTTGCCGTTGGCCAACTGTTTTTGAATGCCTTCGCGATTCCATTTAACCGGGTCGTTGAACAACAGCTCCACCAGTTGCAGCGGATTCTCTACCCGAATGCAGCCGGAACTGGTGGCGCGCACGGTTTTGGCAAAGAGCTCGCGGTGCGGTGTGTCGTGAAGGTAAATCGAATACTCGTTGGGAAAACGGATCACCACCTGACCCAGCGAGCTGTCCGGCCCTGCGTCCTGGCGCAGAGTCAGCCCGCGCGGGTTGCTCCAGTCGACGGTCGAGGGATCAAGCACATTGCCTTCCCGGTCCAGCACGCGAATACGGTTGGCGGCCAGGTAGCCGGGATTGCTCTGGATCTTGGGCAGCACGTCCTCCTTGAGGATCGTGGGCGGCACGGTCCAGGTCGGGTTGAACGTGATGTAGGTGATCTGCGCCTGGAAGATCGGCGTGTTGCGAGCCGTTTTACCGACCTGCACCCGGGACCGCCAGATCGGTTGACCATCGCGGTACATCGCCACTTTATAGCCGGCGATATCGACAATGACGAAGGTGCCCTGGAGCTTGTAGAGCAGCCAGCGCGCCCGCTCCATGTTCACCCGCACCTGATCGATTCGCGCCTGCACGGGTACGTTCAGGGCGGCCAGTGTTGTCCCCCCGGCCATGCCGTCCGCACCCAGGTATTGCTCGTTTTGATACTTTTTCACCGCTGCGGTGACGGCGCCGTCGTATTTCGTGCCATGGATCAATCGCGGGTCGAGAAAACCGGCTGCGACCATCCTCGCCCGCAACTGTGCGACAGCCGGTTCGTCCATGCCTGGCTTGAGTGAATGGTCCACCGCCACTTTCGGCCAACCGCCCCGGTCCCGAATACCACGCAATTGCGCCAGGGCCTGGCGCAAGCCGACGTACACCGCTTCTTGCGGCGGCGCTTGAGCAAACGCCTTCGCCACGTCGTGATGGTCGAGCGCGGCGAAGAAGGCGTTGACGTCGTCACGGGGGTCGACGCCGTTGGAATCAAAATTCCAGTGGATATCGAGCCGCGAAGGATCGACTTTGCCCCGGCGCAGCTGCAACAGTGCAGTGATAAACGTATGCGTGGTCGCCACATCGAACGCCGCGCGCTGCTCGGGCGTTGCCGGGGTCGTCTGCATCGTGGTGTGGGAGCGGATCAATTCATCGACATGAAAATCCGCCGGGATCAAGCCATCGGCCTCGGTCGCGTTCAGGCTGGCAATCAATTGCGCGACATCGCTGTCATTGGTCCACGCGGCGCGATAAGCGCGGTGCGTATAAAAATCCATGACCAGACGACTGACGTCCACCCGCCGATAGCGTGGCGCCGTGAGCAACGGTGGAAACGCGCTTTTCAAGGGCTCGAGCGAGGCCTGAATCGATTGAGCGACGTTATCGTCCGCTGCCGCCTCGATAATGGAGATAGGCGCATCTACAGGCTCAATCGGCGAAGTTTCCGCAACAGCCGTGCCGCTGATCAGAAAGCCCATAAAAAATATGCGGCTTATGAAGAATAACCTTGTTAAAAGCACCATGAATAATCCTTAATCTCCCGCATTCAACGTCCAGCCTTTAATGCCCCTGCTAGACTCGAACTTAACATGATGAGACATCTATATGGCGCCACTACGTTTTGGCTATCTACTTGCGGGCCTGCTATTGACTGCAATGTCCGTACCGTCAGCCTACGCCGATTCGCTCTCGGCCGCCCTCATCAAAGCGGCACCGAACGCTAACGCCAACGTCATCAACCTCGCCGTCCGCGCTTCACAATGCAGCATCGCTCAAGGCGCTGCCCCTGTGCAAAGACTGGCGATCATCGATTACTCGCTGCCTTCGACCGAACAACGCCTGTGGGTGTTCGATTTAAAGAAGCGCAAGTTACTGTTTCATGAACTGGTCGCCCATGGACGCAACAGCGGCGAAAACATGGCCGTCAACTTCTCCAATCAAAACGAGAGCTTTGCCACCAGTCTCGGCTTGTATCGTACGCAACAGAGCTATGTCGGACAGAACGGCTACTCGTTGCGCATGGAAGGCCTGGAGCCCGGTTTCAACGACAACGCGCTTGACCGCGCAATCGTCATTCATGGCGCACCTTACGTCAGTCCGGTACTTGCCCGCATCAACGGGCGGATCGGCAGGAGCCTCGGCTGCCCCGCGGTCCGACCGGCGGTAGCTCGTCGGCTGATCGATTCGATGAAAGATGGGCAGCTTCTGTTTTCCTATTATCCGGATCAGCGCTGGCTGAAGTCCTCTTCGTACATCAATTGTGGCAGCGGCACGATGGCATCAGCCGGCAAAAACACTGTACGCAAGTAAACCCAGCGTGAACCTGTCAAAACTGTAATCCCCGCCTCAGACTTCTGAAAGGCAGCGCTCGTTAGCCTCCCCGTCAACTTCCCACGTTGACGGACCGGGTAAACGGCATGCACTCCAGCACCACAAGACGCACTTTCGTTAAAGGCCTGGCCGCGAGCGGATTGCTCGCGGGCCTCGGTTTATGGCGCACGCCTGTCTGGGCGGTCACCAGCCCCGGCGAACCTCAAGTGCTGGCGGGCACCGAGTTCGATCTGTCGATCGGCGAAACCGCGGTCAACATTACCGGCAATCCACGCACCGCCATGACCATCAACGGCGGCCTTCCAGGTCCTCTGCTGCGCTGGCGTGAAGGCGACACCGTCACATTGCGCGTGAAAAACGCACTCAAGGTCGACACCTCCATTCACTGGCACGGCATCCTGCTGCCGGCCAACATGGACGGCGTGCCTGGCCTGAGCTTTCACGGCATCGAACCGGGCGGCGTGTACGTCTACCAATTCAAGGTCAGGCAGAACGGCACTTACTGGTATCACAGCCATTCGGGCTTTCAGGAACAGTCCGGCGTTTACGGCCCGCTGGTCATCGATGCCAAGGAACCAGAGCCGTTCCAGTACGACCGCGATTACGTGGTGATGCTGACCGACTGGACCGACGAAGACGCCGTCGGCCTGATGAAAACCCTGAAAAAGCAGTCCGATTACTACAACGAGCACAAACGCACCGTGGGCGACTTCATCCACGACGTCAGCGAGAAAGGTTGGGGGTCCACGGTCGCCGACCGAACGATGTGGGCCAACATGAAAATGAACCCCACCGACCTGGCAGACGTCAGCGGCGCAACTTACACCTACTTGATGAACGGTCAGGCGCCGGCCATGAACTGGACGGGGGTATTCCGGCCCGGCGAGAAACTGCGCCTGCGGTTTATCAACGGCTCCGCCATGACCTACTTCGACGTGCGCATTCCCGGCCTGAAAATGACCGTGGTTGCAGCGGATGGCTTGCACGTCAAACCGGTGAGCGTCGATGAATTTCGCATCGCGGTGGCCGAGACGTTTGATGTAATCGTCGAACCGACCGAAGCGGCTTACACGCTCTTCGCGCAATCAATGGATCGCAGCGGTTTTGCACGAGGCACCCTGGCGGTTAAAGCCGGTGCGAGCGCGCCGATTCCGGCACTCGACCCTCGACCGCTGGTGACCATGGAGGACATGGGCATGGGCGGCATGGACATGGCCGGCATGGACCACGCCAGCATGGGCGATATGGCGGGCATGGACCACAGCGCCATGGCCGGCATGCAGTCTCACCCGGACACCGAAAAAGACAACCCGCTGGTGGACATGCAAGCCATGAGCCCCACGCCAAAGCTCGACGACCCGGGCCTGGGCCTGGGCCTGCGCAACAATGGCCGCCGCGTCCTGACCTATTCAGACCTGCGCAGCACCTTCGAAGATCCGGATGGCCGCGAGCCCGGTCGCACAATCGAACTGCACCTCACCGGCCACATGGAGAAGTTCGCCTGGTCATTCAACGGCGTGAAGTTCTCCGACGCCGAGCCGCTGCGCCTCAAGTACGGCGAGCGGGTGCGGGTGGTGCTGGTCAACGACACGATGATGACTCACCCCATCCACCTGCACGGCATGTGGAGCGACCTCGAAGATGAGAATGGCCGGTTCATGGTGCGCAAACACACCATCGACATGCCGCCGGGCACCCGACGTAGCTACCGGGTCACCGCCGATGCGCTTGGCCGCTGGGCCTACCACTGCCACCTCCTGTACCACATGGAAATGGGCATGTTCCGTGAAGTTCGCGTGGAAGAATGAGGTGAACACCATGACCAGACTGACACTGATTTTTTGCGCACTCGCGACCGCGAGCCTGACGCTCTCGCCAGCGATGGCCGCCACCGATGACATGCAGGGCATGGACCATAGCCAGATGAGCGGCATGGACGACAGCCAGCTGCAAAGCATGGACGACGGTCAAATGCAGCCCGCCGCGCCGACTGAAAGCCGCACGCCAATTCCGGTGTTGACCGAGGCCGACCGCGCCGCCGTTTTCACTAGCCCGGCCGGCCACGGCGTGCATGACACCGCCCTCAACTATTACTTCCTCGCCGACAAACTCGAATGGCAGGACGCGGACAACGGCAGTGCCCTGGCCTGGGATTTCTCTGGCTGGGTCGGCGGCGACATCGATCGGCTATGGCTGCGCTCCGAAGGCGAACGCCTCAACGGCAAGACCGAGGACGCAGAAATACAAGCCCTTTGGGGTCATGCGATTTCCCCGTGGTGGGACGTGGTGAGTGGCGTGCGCCAGGACTTCAAACCCGGCGCCCCGCAAACCTGGGCCGCCCTCGGCGTACAAGGCATGGCGCTGTACAACCTTGAGACCAAGGCCACGGCGTTCATGGGTGAAGGTGGCCAAACCGCCGTGCGACTGGAAGGCGACTACGACATCCTGCTCACCAACCGGCTGATTCTGCAGCCGACAGCCGAGCTGAACGTCTATGGCCAAAACGACCCGCAACGGGGTATCGGTTCCGGGCTATCCAGCACCGAAGCCGGCCTGCGGCTGCGCTATGAAATCCGCCGGGAGTTCGCGCCCTATCTCGGCGTGACCTGGAATCGCACCTACGGCAAAACCGCCGACTACGCCAACGCCGAAGGTGAGGATCGCAGCGAAGCGCGCCTGGTCCTCGGCGTTCGGCTGTGGTTTTAAACGCATTAATCCAACTCCAAAAACACAACCGCTCCGAGCGGTAAGAGGCCTTGCATGCGCATGATCAAAACCACCGTTATTACCCTTGGGTTGCTGATGAGCGCATTCGCTCAAGCGCACCCCAAGCTGCTCTCCTCCAACCCGGCCGAAGCGGCAGAAGGTGCAGCGCCGAGCGCCATCGAACTGCACTTCTCCGAAAACCTGGTGACTCAATTCTCCGGGGCAAAACTGGTCATGACCGAAATGCCCGGCATGGCGCATTCCCCGATGCCGATGAAGGCCAAGGTCTCGGGTGGCAGCGACCCGAAAACCATGGTCATCACCCCGCTCGCGCCACTGCCTGCCGGGAGCTACAAAGTCGACTGGCGCGCGGTCTCTTCAGACACTCATCCGATCACCGGCAACGTCACGTTCAAAGTGAAGTGATTGATGAACGAAGCGCTCGGGATTGCACTGCGGTTTGGTCTGTATGTGGATTTGATGCTGTTGTTCGGATTGGCGCTGTTTGCGCTGTACAGCCTTAAAGGCCAGGAGCGGCGGTCGGAGACCGTGTTGCCGTTGCGCTCGATGTTGGCGGGCACGGCAGCGTTGGGCGCCCTGCTGTCGGTCGCCAGCCTGGTGGTGATGGCGAGCGCCATGAGCGGTGAATCGGACATTGCCGAGCTGCGTCCGCACATCGAGATGATGATTGTGGAAACGGACGTCGGATTCGCCTGGATCGTGCGTCTGGTTGCCTTGGTCGTGGTCGGCCTTGCGATGCTGTTCCACCCTCGTGCGCCAGGTGTCAGCGTGCTGGTTGCGTCGATGGCAGGCGCGATCGCCCTCGCCTCGCTGGCCTGGAGCGGTCATGGGGCGATGGATGAAGGTGACCGCCGTGTCTGGCATTTCACGATCGATATTCTGCACTTGCTGGCGGCAGGCGTGTGGCTGGGGGCTTTGGTGGCGTTTGCGTTGATGGCGAAAATCAATGCCCTGCAAAGCGAAGCACGCATTCGGTTACTGGCTCGAACGGTAACAAGATTTGAAACGGTCGGTGCATGGGTTGTGCTCTTCCTCACGGTAACAGGCGTCGTGAACTACCTGTTCATTGTGGGGCCGACGCTCGATGAGGTGTTTCTGAGCACTTACGGGGTGTTGCTGTTCATTAAAGTCGCCCTGTTCGCCGGGATGCTGGTGCTCGCCGCGTTGAACCGCTTCCACCTTGGGCCGCTTTTGCAGCAATCGTTGCGGGACGGCCAGTACCGGGTGGCGGCGAATGCATTACGGCGCAGCGTGATCGTGGAACTGGCGGCGGCGGTGTTGATTGTAGGGTTGGTCGCCTGGTTGGGGACGTTGAGCCCGGAAAGGGTCGACCCGTAGGGGCGCCTCTTTCCAAGGCAATGCGTGACCTGATGCCTGCGACTATCTAAACTCCCCCGGTGGCCAACAATACTTTTGGCCCGACCAGGGAAATTCACATGGACCTTCAACATCGCAACAACGTACGCGTGATGGGCGACGGTCCGGCGACGCTGGTCTTCTCCCATGGCTTTGGCTGCGATCAAACCATGTGGCGCTACCTCGTCGATCATTTCACGGGGCGTTGCAAAGTCGTGTTGTTTGACCTGGTCGGCGCGGGGCAGTCGGACCTCGGTGCTTACGACAAAGAAAAATACAATTCACTGGCCGGGTATGCCGAGGACTTGGGCGAACTCATCGATGAGTTCGCCACCGGCCCGGTGATTCTGGTGGGGCATTCCGTCAGCGCCATGATCGGCGCCCTGGTGGATCGTCAGCGCCCCGGCGCTATCGCCGCCCACGTCATGATTGGTCCTTCGCCTTGCTATATAGATGTCGACGACTACGTGGGCGGGTTCAAGCTCGAAGACATCCATTCACTGCTCGACACCCTCGACAGCAACTACCTCGGCTGGTCCAGCACGATGGCTCCGGTGATCATGGGCGCACCCGGGCAGCCGGCGCTGGGCGAAGAACTCACCAACAGTTTTTGCCGCACGGAACCCGAGATCGCCAAGCAATTTGCGCGCGTCACGTTCATGTCCGACAACCGTAAAGACATCGCGGGCCTGACCACGCCAACCCTGATCCTGCAATCCACCGACGACCTCATCGCCCCCGTTGCCGTTGGCGAATACCTGCATGGCGTGCTTCCCAACAGCACACTTTGCCTGGTCGCCAACGTCGGCCATTGCCCCCATATGAGCGCACCCTGCGCATGTTCCGAGGCCATGGACAGCTTCCTGTCGCCCTGGATAGACCCGCATGTCGACTGACGAACCGCCACTGCCCGACCCTCAGACGTTGTTCGAATATGCGCCCTGCGGCCTGGTGGTGACAAAAGAGGACGGCACGATCCTGCGCGCCAACCAGACCTTCTGCCACTGGATCGGCTTCGATTCCCAAGCATTGGTTGGCCGGCGTTTTCAGGACCTGCTGACCATGGGCGGACGCATTTTCCATCAGACGCACTGGGCGCCGCTGATGCAGATGCAAGGCTCCGTGGCCGAGGTCAAACTCGATCTGGTTCACCACGACAAACACACGGTCACCATGTTGCTCAACGGGGTGAGGCGCGAGCACGCCAACGGCGCGTTTAATGAACTGGCGCTGTTCGGCACCATTGACCGCGACAAGTACGAACGTGAACTGCTCAACGCCCGCAAACTCGCGGAAGGCCTGTTGTCCGAGAAGATGGCGGCCGATGCCGCCCTGCTCGACGCGCAGACCCTGCTGAACCGGTCCTACGAAAAAGCCAAGCGGCGCGCTTCGTTCGCCGAACAAATGGTCGCCATCGTCAGCCACGACCTGAAAAACCCGCTGACCGCCATCAAAATGGCCTCGGATATCCTCGCTCAAGGCGAGCGCACTGCCAGGGAAACCAAACTGCTCGGCCACATCAGCCAATCGGCAGAGCGCGCGCAGCGCATGATCGCCGACCTCCTGGACTTCGCACAGGCCCGAGTCGGGCGTGGAATCGGGGTTTCTCCGACTTCGCAGGACTTGCACACGCTCGTCAGACAGAGCATCGATGAGCTGCGCGTGACGTTTCCCGAGGCGGCGTTGCTGCACCAGTCCATTGGCTCCGGCAACGCAAACCTGGATGCCGATCGGGTGCAGCAGATCATTGGCAATCTGGTTGCCAACAGCGTGGCCTACGGCGATTTGGCGCAGCCGATTACCATTACCTCGCGACTGGAAGAGAATCAGGCCGTGGTGTCGGTGCAAAACCACGGGCCGGTCATTCCAGCGTCGTTGATTGCAGTTCTGTTTGAACCGATGACTCGCGGCACCGACACAGACAGTGATGTGCGCAGTGTCGGGCTCGGGTTGTTTATCGTCCGGGAAATCGCCATGGCGCATGGCGGTGATGTTTCGGTGAGTTCGACCCCGGAGGATGGGACAGTATTTAGCGTGTATTTTCCGTCAGGCGCTGCAGCGCAGTAAGCGCCACACCGAGAACCTGATCAAATCCATCATGGAAGCCGGATAACAATGAAAACCATAAAAAGCACAATCATCCTCGCCGGCCTGCTCGCGCTATCGCTTGCAGCTCAGGCAGAGCCATCGCATCTGGACAGCGTCATCCAGCAGGGCCAACTGCGGGTTTGCACCACGGGCGACTACAAACCCTATACCTACAAAGCCGAAGACGGCGAATATTCGGGGATCGACATCGCCATGGCTCGCTCACTGGCGGACAGCCTGGGCGTCAAGGTCGAGTGGGTACAGACCACCTGGAAAACCCTGATGCCTGACATGCTGGCGGGCAAGTGCGACATCGGTGTCGGCGGCATCTCGGTCACGCTGGAGCGTCAGAAAAAAGCCTTCTTCAGCACCACGCTGGACGTCGACGGCAAAATCCCGCTGGTGCGTTGCGAAGATCAGGCGCTGTACCAGACAGTCGAGCAAATCAACCAACCAGCGGTTCGCCTGGTTGAACCGGCCGGCGGCACCAACGAAGCGTTTGTCCACGCCTTTCTTCCCAAGGCACAGCTGAGCCTTCACGACAACGTGACGATCTTTCAGGAGCTGCTGGACAAGAAGGCTGACGTGATGATTACCGATGCGTCGGAAGCGCTCTACCAGCAAAAACTCAAACCCGGTTTGTGCGCGGTGAACCCGAGCCAATTCATGCAGTACGGCGAGAAAGCCTACTTGCTACCCCGAGATGACATGACCTGGAAGTTGTACGTCGATCAGTGGCTGCACCTGGCCAAGGTCACTGGCAACTACCAGAAAGTTCTCGGTCAATGGATAGCAACGCCCGCCTCGAAATAGCCGCAACACGCACGATCCCCGCAGCCTGCGTCCGGCTGCGCGGTGGTCGACGGGGCGTCAGGCATTGACGTGAGCCGGCACAGGTTTCCCCCCGCCGTCGCGTCACACCTCAGTCATCGTGCAACAAACCCGAACTGTACTCACTGAAACTGTTGCCGATCGCACTTCCGCCGAACTTCAACTGGTTGGCACCATGGCCGTCGAAAGATTGGCAACCTTGTGAAAAACACGTGCTGGTACTCACGCCCGAGCAAGCGCTCAACAGCAAAGCACCTGCGATCATCACGACTTTGACGAGGTTCGGGATCATTTTTCAGTTTCCTGTGGTTGGACGCGTGGCCATACGAATGTGCGCCCTTCATCCTAGGCCGCAAATACGTCAGACATAATGAAATCTGACGGGTCGACAGGATCTGTTCAGCTACTGCGGTATTGTCATCGCAATGAGGACAAATCCGATCGCGAGACAAACAGCGCGAGCACCGCAGCCAGTAAAAGAAATACTCCACTTGCGATAAACGTTGCCTGGTAGCCAACGCCGTCATAGAGCAACCCGCCCACGGTCGCACCGAGTGTGATCGCCAGCTGAATCACCGCCACCATCAGACCACCTCCGGTTTCGGCATCGTCTGGAAGTGTGCGCGATAACCATGTGAACCAACCGACAGGTGCGCACGTAGCGATCAGGCCCCACACGCCCAGCAGAACGGCTGTCGCCCACATTGAGCTGCCAAATACGAGCAGAGCCGCCGCAATCCCCGACATCAACAACGGGATGATCATCAGCACTCGATGAAGACCTCTGTGCAACACCGGGCCGATCACCATAGTGCCCACCAATCCGGCCATTCCTATGATCAACAACAGCAGGGAGAGTCCAGACACATCAACGCGGGTCACCAACTCCAGAAACGGACGCAGATAGGTGAACAACGCGAATTGCCCCATAAACAAAAATGCCACGGCTGCCATGCCCAGCGAGACTTTCGCGTTGGCTAATAGCCGAAACACATCCGTTACAGAGCCAGTCTCATTTTGGCCAGGCATTTTCGGCAACGTGAGTGCTTGCCAAAAGAGCGCCAACGCGGCGAGCGGAACCACGCAGAAAAATGCACCTCGCCAGCCGATCAGCCCACCCATGTAACTGCCAATGGGAGCTGCGACTGCAGTGGCGAGTGCCGTGCCGCCCTGGATCAAAGCGATTGCCTTGGGCACGAAATGCTCAGGTGCAATTCGCATCATGACGGCAGTCGACATCGACCAACTGCCACCAATAGCGATTCCCAAAATGGCGCGGCCCACCATCAGTGTCGAGTAGTTCGGGGCAAAGGCGACGAGCGTGCCCGAGGCAATCATCAAGCCGGTCAGGAAAAGCAAAACGGGCCTTCGGTCGAGTCGACGGATGACCGAAGAAATGAAGAGACTGGTGACGACCGCGAAGAGGCCTGAAATGGAAATCGCTTGTCCGGCCTGCCCCTCGGTCAGCGCGAGATCCGTCGCAATCGGCGTGAGCAAGCTCACCGGCAGAAACTCCGAAGTCACCAGGGCAAAGGCGCACAGTGACATCGCGAGGACAGCTCCCCATAACTGTCGATTCGCGGCCTGGATAGGAAAGGTGGTGCTGCTCATCTGATGCTCTCCAACACGAAAAGCTCCAACGCCAGCAAGAGCGCGTGGCGTCCGAATCGTTTTTTGGGTTCGTAGAGTGATGAAAGATCCGCGGCTCAGCGCGTCACTTAAGGTGTGTTTGGAAGAACGAGGTCAGCTTGGCAAACGGGATAAGATCGACCCGGTCATAGAGGTCCACGTGGCCCGCACCTGGAATGATGACAAGCTCTTTGGGTTGGCCGGCCAGTCGATAGGCCTCTTCACTGAACTCTCGCGAGTGAGCATTTTCACCGGCAATGAACAGCATTGGGCGCGGCGAGATCGTCTCGATATCGTTGAACGGATAGAAGTTCATGAACTTGGCGTTGCTGGTGAGCGTCGGGTGAGTGGTCAGTAACGGTGACTGACCTTTGGGCGTGAACTCTCCGCGTGGTGTGCGGTAGAAATCGTAGAACTCGCGCTCGATGGGGTTGGATGTGTCAGTCAGCTCATGGACGCTTCCGCTGGTGTACTGGGTTTCGCCACCGGTGAACTCAACGTATCGCTGCTCGGCAGCGGCGGCGATAGCTTGCTTCCTTTGCTCGACAGTGACGGAGTGCTTCAAGCCGTTTCGGTTGGCTGCGCCCATGTCATACATGCTGACCGTGGCAACGGCCTTCATCCGAGGGTCGATCTTGGCCGCGCTAATGACGAAGCTGCCGCTACCACAAATGCCCAGGACGCCTATCCGGTTCCGATCAACAAATGCTTGGGTGCCCAGGTAATCCACAGCGGCACTGAAGTCTTCGGCATAGATTTCTGGTGAAACCGCGTTGCGCGGTTGACCCTCACTTTCACCCCAGAACGACAGATCGATCGCAAGTGTCACGAAGCCCTGCTCCGCCAGTTTCTGGGCATACAGGTTCGAACTCTGCTCTTTGACCGCCCCCATGGGATGGCCCACGATGATTGCCGCGCTTTTGCTACCGGGCTTCAGATCTTTAGGGACAAACAGATTGCCCACCGTGCTCATCCGGTACTGATTTTTGAAGGTCACCTTTTGCATCGTGACCTTCTCGCTTTTGTAAAAATTATCGGCTCCGTTGGACATGTCTGCTCCCAGTGCGGAGAGCGACGCCATCAGAAGGCCGAGCAACAAAACGAGGTTTCTCATGAGGTGCTCCCATCAGTGAATAGGTGCTGACCGACCTGCTTTCCAGGGTCCGAATCAGCGAGTGGTATGAGCAATACCTGCAACGACAGGTGAGGCTTGCCCCCATTCTCTGGGAATACGTCATGCTTGATAATCTAATGAAAGCTTGTTGAAGTTATAAGTACAGCTAATCAATCTGGATAGGCGGGCTTCGATGTCACGGCATAACCTGAACGACCTTCTGGCCTTTGTGACGGTCGCCCGAGAAGGCAGCTTTACCCGAGCGGCCGCCCACCTGGGTGTCACACAGTCCGCCCTGAGCCAGACCATTTCCGGACTGGAAAAACGGCTGAAAATTCGCCTGCTTACGCGCACCACTCGCAGCGTTTCGCCGACCAGCGCCGGCGAACGCCTGATGCAAGCTATCGGTCATCGTTTCGACGAAATCGAGTCAGAGCTGGATGCTTTGACTGAGCTTCGCGACAAGCCTGCAGGTACGGTGCGCATCACCTGCGGTGATTTTGTCCTGAAGACCATCCTCCTTCCGCGACTCACTCCACTGCTCCTTGAATACCCTGACATCAAGGTTGAGTTCGATATCAACTATGGCTTCCGGGACATCGTCGCTGACCGCTTCGATGCGGGCATCCGATTTGGTGACACCGTCGATAAAGATATGATCGCCGCTCCCATCGGACCTCAGGTCCGGATGGCTGCCGTGGCATCGCCTGCGTATTTCGCACTCAATGGCGTGCCCAGGAAACCGCAGGATCTGGTGAATCACCACTGCATCGACATACGCTTTCCAACCCTTGGCGGAGTCGACGCCTGGGAATTCGAAAAGCGTGGTCGAAAGATCAACGTGCGTGTCACAGGCCAGGTCATTGTGAACACCAGCGCACATGTCCCGGCGGCGGCAATCAGCGGCTTGGGTATCGCCTATTTGCCGGAAGAAGAATTTGCACCGCATCTTGAAGATGGCCGCTTGGTACGCATCCTGGAGGACTGGTGCCCTTTGTTCTCGGGTTATCACTTGTACTACCCAAGCCGTCGCTTGCCAACACCCGCCTTTTCGCTGGTGCTGAACGCTCTACGCAGTGAGTCTTTGGAAGACATGCCAAGGCATGTCTCCTGATTTCAGTTGAGTCGACGTTGGGTGCCTGGAGCGATAGTTAACGGGCGCTGTCGATGATTTGGCCGCCGTCAGGCGTGAGGCTGTATCCGGTCAGGAACTGCCCATCCTTGCTGGCGAGGAACAGCACCACCGGCGCAATATCGTCTTCCGGTGATCCATAACGACCAAGGACGTTAGTGGGCGCAGGCACATCGACCGCTGTCCCCCAAGTATCAGCGACCGGCATGACATTGTTGACCGTGATCTTGTCAGCGCCCCACTCCCTGGCAGCCGAGCGAGTCAAGGCCCGTACCGCCTCCTTGGCCATGTTGTAAGGCGCGTAGCCCTGCATGCCGATAACACCGGCCAGGGAAGCGAAGTTGATCACCCTGCCCGCTCCGCTAGCTTTGAGATGGGGATAGCACGCCTGCATCGTTCGCAGATAAGCGATCGGGCCCATTTCAAAATTACGCTGCAACTGCTCGGCAGACAGCTCGAGCACCGATGAAAAAACCACCGAGGGATCGAACGCATTGTTTACCAGAATGTCGATCCGTCCATAAGCATCCATCACCTTGTCGACAGCGGCGTTAATCTGATCCGGATCAGCGATATCGCAAACGATTCCGAGCGCGACGCCGCCTGCGGACTGAATATCAGCAACGACCTGATCGACATTTTCAGCCGTACGCGAAACGACCACGACTTTCGCGCCCTGCACCGCGAAAAGCTTGGCCGTGGCTCGGCCGATACCACGACCGGCGCCGGTAACAATGGCAACTTTTCCACTGAGTCGAGTCATAGCATTCCCCATTATTCAAGAGTCGTTTGGATAATTGCCGCCGGTACGTTAGGCGACGGAAATTCGCGAACGGCGTTTTGTGTCATGAACGACGCAATCAGGAGAATGAGCCCCACGGCTGCCGGGATAGCACCTTTGGGCTTGTGAACACCCAGGTGTGCAGAAGCTGAAAGCAGCAGGTGATAAAACATGCCGGCATAAGCGAGATCACTGAGTGCAACATTGAAGCGCCACAAAATCGCGGCGGGCCCTAGTAACTTGACCACGATCATCAAAGGCACCAGATGGGAGGCTGAATAGCCCAACTCCGCCTGTGCGTTTCGAACATAGTCGCCTTTGGCAAGGTACATCGCGGCAGAGGCGAAATAGAGCAGCGAAAGCAGCACCGTGCTGACCCAGTAAATATTATTTTCGATCATGAGGTTTTCCCAAGCAGGTATTGTTACGTCGACTGGGCGCAACGATGTCGCCTAACATGAAAACCCACAAGTAGGATGAAAAACTGGCACTTAGTATGGAAAACCAGACCAATGATGATCAGATCAACATGCACGAGGAAATGCGGCGTGCGTTTTCGCTGCTTTCAGGCAAGTGGAAGCTGGAAATCATGTGGCTGCTGAATCAGCGCATCTATCGCTTTGGGGAACTGCGCAAGGCGATCACCGGCATCACGCAACACATGTTGACAGCGCAACTTCGGGAACTTGAAAGCGATGGTCTAATCTCGCGAACGGTCTTCGCCGAGGTGCCCCCGCGTGTTGAATATGAAATGACCGCAAAAGCACGCGCACTCGGACCGACAATGGAAGCGCTCTCGACATGGTGGAGCGAGTACGGGAAAAGCGTGCCGGTGAAGCCCGCCTCACGTGGCCGTAAAGCAAAGAGCACCTGAGCGACTGACGCACTTTCAGCTGTACGTTCCTGTACCGAGGCGGCCTGTTTCCGGGCGAATGTCCGGCACTCTTGGTAAACTGGTGACCCTTTGTTTTCAAGGCTGACTAAACACGCCTGAAAACGGCCCAGAATGCGCAGAGAAAAATGCTAGCTCAAACAGTGACAAACCCACAAAACACAAGCCCTGCGCTGTCTCGGCGGTTTAGTGTTGCGCCGATGATGGACTGGACCGACCGCCACTGCCGGTTCTTCCTGCGCCTGCTCTCAAAACACGCGCTCCTCTACACCGAAATGGTCACCACTGGCGCGTTGCTCAATGGCGATCACGAGCGTTTCCTGCGTCACAACGAAGCCGAGCACCCGCTGGCGCTGCAACTCGGCGGTAGCGTTCCGCTGGACTTGGCCGCGTGCGCGCGCATGGCCCAGGAACATGGTTACGACGAGGTCAATCTGAATGTCGGCTGCCCGAGTGATCGGGTGCAGAACAACATGATTGGTGCGTGCCTGATGGGGCATCCGCAGTTGGTGGCCGATTGTGTGAAGGCGATGCGCGATGCGGTGTCGATTCCGGTGACGGTGAAGCATCGGATCGGGATTAACGGACGGGACAGTTACGAGCAGTTGTGTGATTTCGTCGGCACGGTTCGGGATGCCGGGTGCACGAGTTTTACCGTGCATGCGCGGATTGCGATTCTGGAGGGGCTGTCACCGAAGGAGAACCGTGACATTCCGCCGTTGCGTTATGACGTGGCAGCGCGGCTGAAAGCGGACTTTCCGGAGTTGGAGATTATTCTCAACGGCGGCATCAAGACACTGGAGGCGTGTCACGCGCATTTGCAGACGTTTGACGGCGTGATGCTGGGTCGTGAGGCTTATCACAATCCTTATGTGATGGCTGAAGTGGACCAGCAATTGTTCGGCAGCACAGCCCCGGTGATCAGCCGGGCCGAAGCGCTGGCACAGTTGCGCCCTTACATAGCCGCGCATATTGATGCCGGTGGCTCGATGCACCACATCACCCGACATGTACTGGGATTGGGCACCGGGTTTCCTGGGGCGCGCAAGTTCCGGCAGTTGTTGTCGGTGGATATTCACAAGGCGAAAGAGCCTTTGGCGTTGCTGGATCAGGCAGCGGCGTTGCTTGAAGGGCGTTAATGACTATCCGCGTTGCCACCAGGCTGTCGATCGACAGCCTGGCGGTTAGTGTCAGAGCGCTGCAGCTTCAGTCCAGTTAATCCAACCGAACAGCCATGTCGCCAGGATCAACAACCCAAAGACGATCCGGTACCAGGCGAAGGCGGCGTAACTGTGGTTGGCGATGAACTTGAGCAAGCCGCGCACGGCGATCATGGCGAAAAAGAACGCGGTCACGAAACCCAAGGCAAAGACAGGCAAGTCGGCGGCCTGGAACAGATCCCGATACTTGTAGCCTGAGTAAACCGCCGCACCGACCATGGTTGGCATTGCCAGGAAGAATGAGAACTCGGTGGCGGCCTTGCGTGACAGGCCGAACAGCAGCCCGCCGATAATGGTCGAACCAGAACGCGAGGTGCCCGGTATCATCGCCAGGCATTGGGCGAAACCGACTTTAAGCGCGTCGGTCCAGCGCATATCGTCAACATGGTCGACATACACCACATGCTCCCGCCGTTCCGCCCACAACATGACGACACCGCCCAAAACCAAAGCCACGGCCACGGTAATTGGGTTAAACAAATATTCATGAATCTTGTCGGCGAACATTACGCCCAAGACAACAGCCGGCATAAAACCGATCAATACGTTCAAGGTAAAACGTTGCGCGTTACGCTGTGCTGGCAAGCCTTTAATAATCTCGAAAATCTTGCGCCGAAATTCCCAGACGACCGCCAGAATGGCGCCCAATTGAATAATGATATTGAACGCCATCGCACGTTCACCGCCGAAGTCGAGCAAGTCCGCGACTATAATCTGGTGCCCTGTGCTTGATATGGGCAAAAACTCCGTTAGCCCTTCTACCACGCCTAAAATCAATACCGTAACTGTCGTCCAAAAATCCATTAGTCTCTCTCACTGACAAAAGCACATCAACTGATCTGCTTTAGATGTATCGCCAACGAGAAATTAAAACGCATCCAGCCGAGTATTAAAACTTAATGTTATTAAATGTCCAGCGTCACCCTATTAACAGCGATGTTATATAACAACAAATATTAATTATAGACAGACCGAAGACCCACCAAAACGTCTCTACCAACTAGACCTGCCGTGGGCATTAACAACGTCCTCAGAAATCGGTATGTAACAGAATGTGTGAGTCGCGTGTAACGTTCATTGATCTGGAAAAGCGAGCGATCACAAAAAAAGATGGCACAATGACACTCTTTTGCCAGCCACGTGCTACATGCTGGAACTGCAAAGAATCACGTCGTAAGCCCCTGCAATGTTAAAAATTTTGTGACGGCCGCTGGAAAATCCCGTGAAATGTTACCAATTGTCAGTCACAAATGAGAATTGGTGCTTTAACATCCAAATGTCAGCACCCAGCCGAGTCAAAGCATGATGCTTACAAGGAAAACAACGACGACCCGCCACTACCACGCGAAGGAGGTGCCAGGCATTCTCACCATGGGGCGGACCCATTCAATAGCGGAGGATTTCAGAACATTAGTTACCAGCCACGTGGCGCATGATATACCCGTTGATACAATGTGCTACAACAATTCATTTAGAAGAAACAGGGACACTCATTCGTACCGCGCAATCTTCATTGTGATTGACAGCCCTCAGGTTTTTATTGAAAGCCTTGCGCTGGTAGATAGTATTCGCGCCCAGAATCAGGCAAGCATTATATTTGTCGCGATTACGGGAAAAGGCACTTACAACAAGATGAAATATTATCTTGCTGGCGCCGATCACTGCATTAAATTCGCGACATTACCGAATGAACACTGCGACGTACTTACTGATTTCTTTGACAGTGCAGAGTGGCAGAAGAAGCACAGCTTGCTCCTCGATCCGACGCGTATGTGCCTGATTGGAGATTATAAAAAGCTGGACGTTTCGTTTCCAGAAATGAAAATTCTTGAAGCATTTTCTGAAACCAGAAACCAAATATTGAGCCACGACGAAATCGCCAGAATCATGGGGCTAAATATAAATTATTACGACCCACGGGCTTTGGAAAAATCGATAAGCCGTCTTCGCGGCAAAATAAAAGGCATGTATGGCACCAACGCCATACAAAGTATTCGTGGCCATGGATATCGTTTAATCAGGGGTCTGATCGCGACCGCTTGATGAGTTAACAGGCAAGGGAGTTATTGCATTATGAACGCAACGGGGAGCGCGTCTTACGTCTATCCTGCGAGTCATTATTTGTCTCGACAATTGATCCTCACTCGCGACGACTGCCCTTTTGGCAGCGAGATCAGAATACAGTTTGACGAGCATCAGGCTCAGCCCGCGCCTGCATTGGCGAACCCGATGAGTAGCCTTTACAGTGAAGTACTCACGCAAACACGGCTGATTGCCTTCTCACTCAAAGACCGCAATACCTCAAGCGAAAGCAAGTACCTGAGCCGTCGATTCGTATGCGTCAGGCAGTCGGATCTCGCCAGTTCCGCCCTCGCTGAAGAGTTGATCCAGTGCGGCGATGCGCTGGGAAATCTTGGCCAGACGCTGGTGATCGCACTCAATGAGCTACCCCTCTCGGCGGTCAGCTTCGTCGAAAAAAAGAAAATCCTCAACAACCTGTACCTGTTGAAAGATCACGGCATTGAAATCGCCTTCGATGATTACAACATCGACGATGAAAGTATCGAGATGTTTACAACCCTGAATTTATTCGACTATATAAAGATCTCGCTTTCAACCCTAGACTTGAGCCTTAAACTCACTGGCAACCCAGACCTTTTCAATCGACTCCACGAACGCATGACGATGCTGACGCACACCACCAAAGTTGCATTTATAGCGGACAGAGTGGAGCAAGCTGCTAGCCATATACTGGCTCGCGCATTGCCTTTTGAATACTTTCAAGGGAGCCACTACTCCCCTGCCGACACCCTATTAAATTAAAACTGAGCGTACCCTTCAGGAGAGAGACATGGAAAGCAGTACACCCCTCCCCAGAAAATACTTTGTCGTCGTCACTCACAGCCCGGCATTACAACTTGAGCTTGAGGCATTACTCTCAAGCGAGCGATATAACTCATTCGGCACGTCGCAGGCAAAAATGTTTGTCGAAGGTGTTGCCCGTCCCTCATCAACGCCGAAACTCATGGAGTTTATCTCCCCTCACCTGGACAACAATGTCCCACCTGTTATCAAGCATGATACTCAGCGCATCCTCTCGACATTTGAGTCCGAATGGTTAGCCGCGCAATCCGACACATCGTTTAATAACATCACTTCGCTGACAGGCGACACTCGGGACGAGTCCGTCTCACTGCATGTGAAAGCCCCCTCTCCCTGCTCAGACGTCTGGCAACTGAGCAATGGCAGCGGTGCGCTGATCAAAGATGATGTCGAAATTGTCTTGACCGGCCTTGAGGCGACACTGGTCAATAAAATGCTGCATCATGATGATCGAGTGGTCAGCAAAGATGATCTGATTCGCAGTATTGGCAGAGAGCCCGAGCACTATCGCGGCCTCGAAATGTGCCTCAGTCGATTACAGGAAAAGTTTAAAAATGCCAGTAATGGCGAGCGCCTCTTCCGCGCGGTTCGAAACCGTGGCTATTGCCTGATACAGAAAATCACACGGGGGAAAAGTATCACCTGAGCCCAACTAATGACCCTTTTTGGTAGTGCATTACAAAAACAAGAAAGCACTTCACGACTCTACTTTCCGCCCACCTTTCACCCTGACTTATTTCCTCCCGCCCTGCCTTGCGCCCCCCTTACTTAATTATCGACCATTTCTAACACCGCCCACCCAATCTAACGCAACCAACAACTAACAACTCGTTAAAAGTCGTCAGACTGCTTTTACATCGATCAATTAATCTATTCACTGACGAGCGCGCCGCACAGTGGCGTTTCGATCGTCAACGCAACGCCATCTTATAAAAACAATAACGCTGATTTATCAACTTTGGCTGTTGTCTGTCGACGCGCAAATGGACGTATTTTGGGGATATCGCATGGTTAACAATCTTCGTATCAATCGAAATACCCACCTCAAAGGACTGACCTTCTGGGGACAGTGGGCATTGGGTCAGGGCTATGTAATGGCCCTGTTGTTTTTATTGGTTTATTACCAGACGGGAACACTGGAGTTCTATTATCGAGTCTGCGCCATTCTGACGGTACTGGCCTCGGTACCCGCTTATACATGGTGTGGCGTCTATGCCAAGAAGGACAACTACCTGGCGGGAATGGGACGTTTGCTGATGGGCTGGTCAATGACACTCGCGGCATTGGCCTGCGTGGCATTTATCTGCAAGGCTGATGAACTGTTTTCGCGCCAGATCATCCTGGTGTGGGCGGCAGCCGGTTACCTGGGGCAAGCTCTGCTGTACGTGCCGCTGCATGGATTCTCGCAATACTATCAACGGTCACTTCAGAGCGAGCATAAAACCCTGATCGTCGGTACAGGCGAGCTGGCATTGGGGCTCGCCAGAAAGCTGCGCAGCCTTGAGCACTTTCCGCTGGTGGGTTTGGTCAGCACGGACACAACGCTCCCGCTGGGCTTGGGAGCGCCGCGTATCGTCGGTCCTCAGGAGCAACTGCTGGAGTTGATCAAAGCCCACGACATCCGCCGTTTGTACATCACGCTGCCCCTGAGCGAAGCGGCAAAGATCGAAGCCATGTACATCGATCTGTTGGGGGCCAATGTCGATGTGGTCTGGGTGCCGGACTTGAACAGCCTGACGTTGCTCAATCACTCGGTGCGGGTCGTGGACGGCTTGCCGGCGATCTATTTGAACGAAAGCCCGTTGACCAGCCAGCCCACCGCCGCTCTGAGTAAAAGTCTGTTGGAAAAGAGCGTGGCGCTGTTGGCCATTGTCCTGCTCAGCCCCCTGCTGTTGCTGATTGCCCTGGCTGTGAAACTCAACTCTCCAGGGCCGGTGTTCTTCAAACAGGACCGTCACGGCTGGAATGGCAAGGTAATCCAGGTCTGGAAGTTTCGCTCGATGCGCGTGCACGACGACCATGAAGTCAAACAGGCCAGTCGAAACGATTCGCGGATCACCGCGGTGGGACGGTTTATCCGCCGCACGTCGCTGGATGAGTTGCCGCAACTGTTCAACGTGCTGCAAGGGCATATGGCCCTGGTGGGCCCACGTCCGCACGCGGTTGCGCACAACGATTACTACTCCGGAAAAATTCTCGCCTACATGGCCCGTCACCGAATCAAACCGGGTATTACCGGCCTGGCTCAAATCAACGGATGCCGCGGCGAGACCGACACCCTCGACAAGATGCAGAAACGCGTGGAAATCGACCTCAAGTACATCAACAACTGGTCGTTGTGGCTGGACCTGAAGATCCTGGTGAAGACACCCTTCACCTTGCTCTCCAAAGACATCTATTGATGGCTTAGTGGCCGGGCACCGCAGTATGACAAGGGGACGCAAGTCCCCTTTTTCGTGGGCGTCTATCAGGCTTTGCCGCCCGATCAAGGCCATTGACCGAGCGTGACAGGAGCGCCGCCGGGGATCTGGCTTACGGGTTTCAGTGGGTCGGGGATAACGCAGCGAACGCTGCACAGAAGAGGTTTCACCGTACGACCTTAAGGGCACGGCCCTTGCGGTAGGATCGCATCGCGAGCTACAGCGCTGATCGCCCTGTAGCCCGCTCGCTTTTACTCAGTGATCTTGTCGAAGTTGCGGTAGAACATGTCGCTGTCACGGCTATCGGTCATGGAGTGTAGCCAGTAGCTACGATTGAGCCGCGCGCCACCGTCCCGGGTCAGTGGTGACCAGACGATATTGGCGCGGCGCATGGTCGACATGCTCATGAGTTCGTCGAAAGGAATCGAGAGGTAGATGCCTTTGTCGAAACTGCCTTCGCCGTATTCTGCTGTGGTGGCAGTGGTCAACGTGGCCCAGGCACCGAATCGCACGCCATTGGAAAACTCCCGCGACAGGTCGATCGTGGTGCCCCAATCCCGCGCCAGGTAGCGTCCAACGCTCACGGCGGCCTGGGTATCGAAAGGCAAATCGGTGTAGCCGGTGATGTGGCCTGTCACGGTCGAGTAATCACGCAGGCCAAAGCCCTGGTTGAACTCGCGCTGACGCACATAGTTCAGGTCCGCGCCCACCGACCAGCGCTGGCCCGTCGGACGAAACAGCACCTCACCGCCAACGCCGGCAAACATCGATTCCAGATAACCGCCGTAGACCATGCCAAACAGGTCTTTATCGAGCTGCTCGGCGTGGCTGAGCTGAAACGTCGGCATGGTGACGTCCGACGTCGTCAGGTACTTTCGCAGGTCAGTGCGCACTCGGGGCAAGCCGCTCGGCGCGTCGTAGGTAAAGTGGTCGTAGTTGTTCGCCAGATTGGCACTGAGCATGCCGCTCCACCACGTATTACGCGTGAAGCGATACTCGGCGTCCGCATCGGCACTCAACTGATAGAGCAAGCCATCAGGGCCGCCGACGTTCTGTTTATAGCCCAGCCCGACCCCGTAATTGAACGGATCGCGCGCTGCGGTATAGAGCGTGGTCTCGGTGTGTGGCATCGCCGCATTGACCTCGGTGCTGCGGTGCAGGGCTTGCAGCGGTTCCTCATTGTTGACCACTTCGCGAAAGGTCTCGCGCGGCACGCTGGTTTCTTCCAGCGGCAGGTCGTAGCGCTTGTTCACCAGGGTGAACCAGTCGATGTCGTCGTTGACGCTGTTGTCCAGAATCCGGCTGGCGCGGCCGACCGCTTTTGCCGAATGGAAGTAATTCGACTGCTCGCCGTATACAAACAATTCTGAGCCGCGCTGGGTGATGCGCTCGACTTTGTAGCCGGCGTTTTTCTGCAATCGTTGCGACACGTTGGCCCAATTGACCTGGTCCGGCGCAGTGTTGGGTGCGTGTGCCGGCAGACGCTCCGCCGGCGGATCGTAAGTCTTGGCCGGCGCTTTGCGGCTGACGAAGTTGGTGTGCAGGGTAATGCCGAACATCGCGGTATTGCCACGTTCCCAGCCAGCGCTCAGGTCAACCGAATCGGTCAGTTTGAACACCGCGCCCAGGTTGATGGGCGAGTCTTGCTTGATCACGTTGTCCTTCGGTTCGTTTTTATAGTCGTTGCCTTCGTACTCGAGTTTCAGGCTGAGCGGCTCCCAGGGGGTCTGGTAGGTCACGCCGCCAAACAACGAGGGACGTCCACGGAAATAGGCGCTGGTATTGACGTCACCGGTGCCCTCGCCCTCCGGCCGGGTCTTGAAGCGATCATCCGCCCAACCCAACGGGTTTTCGAAATCGCCTCGATTGCCGATGTAGCCCCAGGCAATGCCCGCGCTGAAATCGAAATCGTCATAGCGTTTGTTGGCGACCAGGAACTCGCTGGAGAACAGACCGGTGCCGCCCACGTCGCGAAAACCCAGGGCCACATCAGGTGCCCAGTGGGTTTCTTGCCACAGGCGCACCTTGAGGTCCACGGCCTTGTCTTTGTAGCTCTGGTCGCCGCTCAACGATTCGGGACCGTACCGGCGGTTGGTGATGGCGGTGTAGCGAAACGAGCCTTCCAGCCATTCAAATGGCTGCAATGAAACGCTGTAGCGACTGTAGGGGCTGGTCCGACTGGCGTTCACACTCAACTCGCCGGCCGGGGCCATTCGGGCGGTCGGCGTCTGCATCAAGCCCACGCCGCCGAAATCATTCTGAGTCAATCGCGGCTCTGCGTGAGCCAGACCACACGGCAATAACAACACTGCTGCAAAACGTAAATTCAAGGAACCACCTCAGCCAGTTGCGTGGCAAGAAATTCGGCCAACTGCTGATTCAGTTCAGGTATAGGCGGATTGAGATCATCGTTTTTGACGGGGACCAGGATCTTGCTGCCTGCGGCGGGCACCTGACCGCTTTCGCGATTCCACGGCGCGATGCCGACCCGTCGGGTGACGCCATCGGGCTGAATGATCCACAGGTAATCGGCTTCGGCGTCGTCGCTCAGTGGCGAACACGCTTGCAGGTAATCACGAGCCTCTTGCATCGGCCGATAGGTCAGCCGGCACGGTTCGGCGACCGCGCCCAACACGTCAACCACATTCGAACGCGTCGGGTAGATCAGGCTGTCGCCGTCATTGAGGCGAAAGTTGCGCGCGAACCCGACTTCGACCGCCACAGGGTCCAGCACGGCCACCTGGCGCCCGGTCACCGGCAAGCGGCTGACGTGCTCATACAACTGCAACGCCAACGCCGCCCGGCTGGGACGGTCAAAGAGCAACGCCATGCGCTGCAGCACTTTCAAATCGAACAAGACGCCTGCTTTGAGCTGAGTCTGCTCGTCGAGCAGTGACCGTCGCAGCCAGGCCGCCGCCAGCCAGTAGCCTTCAGGATTGGGCTGCGCAATGCGCATGACGTCCAGCACGCGGCCACCGGGTTGCAGCTCGACCAGCCCCGGATGGCCGACGTCGCCATCAACGCTGACCCCCGCCTGGCTCACGCCCGCCAAAACCCAAAACAGACACGGGCATAACACCTTTGAAAGCTTCAACGGACCGCCCCGCGTTCAGCGGTCAACTGCACGATCTTCACGCGCAGTTGCGTCGTCAGTTGCTGCTCACTTTGCAGGATGAAACCACTGTCGGGATCGACCCAAAAATGATTGGTCGCGCGCAGGCCAATCGCCGGCGCATCAATCTGCTCATCGACACGCAACACAGCGTATTCCTTGTCCAGAATCCTGATGGTTTCCATGGCTTGCCGGGTGAAGCGACTGTTCACCGCAACCCCCACTTCGTAGCCGTGATAGAGATCGATCCAGCGCTGGCTGGTGTAACCGTCGGGCAGCCGATGGAGGCCTTGCCTGAACGGCGAGACCGCGTCAAAACGGGTCCCGTCCAGATCACCACCAAAGCCCAGACCGACAGTGCGAACCGCCAGTCCATCGCGCAGCATCAGCACTTGCTTGCCGGACGCGACCCAGTACTGAAAATCACCTCGGGCACGCACCATCGCCAACACCCCGACGCCGGACGGGGTGGTCAGTTTGAGTTGGGGGTATCGAACTTCGGCCACTTGGGCCGGGGTCAATTCCAGATCATCCGGACCGCTGGCCACGGCTTTGAAGTTCGCCAGCGTGGCCTTCATCAGGGGATTACATCCACACAACAGCAAGGCCGCCATCAAGCAGACGCTAACGTTCAACGTTCTCACAGTGGGACCAGGCCTTATCTGCTGTTGGCTTCACTTAAATTGTTTTGTGCCGCTGCGCCCATACCGAGAATCGAGGCGGATGGCACCAACTGACTGATGAAGCGGTTCCAGCGGGTGACGTTGGCAGGGCCCACGTAGACAATGTCTTGCGGGCGAACATCGAAGTGAGTGGCGAGCGCCATGGCGGACGGTGACTCGGCTTGCAACTGATAGATTTTTGCGGGTTCTGCATCGAGGTTTTCCACACCCCGGATGACGTACACGGCGTTGCCGTTCGACGTGGTCTGGTTCAGGCCGCCGACCGAGCCGATGACGTCAGACAGATTCATGGTGCGGGTCTTGAACGTCAGCGCGCGCGGCTGATTGACCTCGCCCATCACGTAGATCTTTTTGCTGTCGTTGTACGGCAGGTACAACTGATCGCCGCCCTTGAGGTAGACCTTTTGCAGCTCGGCATTCTGTTGATTGAGCGCATCGAGATTGAGCGGGTATACCCGTCCGTTGCGCGTCAACAGCAGTCCCGACAAGTCGGCATTCACCGGGTCGATGCCGGCCGAGCCCAAGGCTTCGACCACATTCAGCGCATTGGTGGAAATCGCTTGCGGGCCGGCTTTCAATACCGCGCCCGAGACCACCACTTTCTGACTGGCAAAGCGCAGCACGGCCACATCCACTTGCGGGTCCGAGATAAAGGTCGACAACTTCTCGGCGATATCGGATCGCAGTTGCTGAACGGTCTTGCCAGCGGCCTGGACCTCTTTGATGTAGGGGTAATAGAGCGTGCCGTCGGAACGAACCAGACGGCCGTTGGCATCAATTTGCTGTTGCGCCCCCGAGGGTGCGGTCAGTTCAGGGTGGTCCCATACCGTGATGTACAACACATCGTTGTTACCGATGCGGTATTCGTCCGGCGGGGTCAACAACTCTGCGGGCAGTGACTCGTGTTTCTGCGAGGCCCTGTCCATGGCGATGAGCTTGGGGGTAATCGGAATAAGCTCGACCCGACTGCTTTCACTGGCACCTTCGCGCGTAATCTCGCTGGTACTCAGATGTTGCCCCGGCGAAAACATACAACCTTGCAAAGCAATACTTGCCAGCATTAAAAATGGAACACTACGAATCATAATGGCACTACGCTATTCAAGGGCAAACCCAAAACAAGATCGCCCAGTGTTAGCCGGGCAATCTTGAATGACACCTGCGATATTTATCAGTTACTTGTGCCGGTCGTCCCGGTAGTGCCCGTTGTCCCGGTGCTGCCGGTTCCGCCATTGGAACTTCCGCCGCTGTTGGACGCGGCCACGGCACCGGCCACCAATGCGGTGCTGGCCACCGCCGCTTGACCAGCCGTCACCTCACCCACAACTTTGGTGTCCAGAGTGAGTGCCTCTTCCGCGGCGAGTGCCCAGCCGCTCGTCATCGACAACAAGGCACATAACATCATCTTTTTCATATCAAACTCCTTCCGGCGTGTTCTTTATATCTACGGACTTGCGGGCACTGTTTCCAGTCAATTTTCCCGACCTTAATTAACATCGCCGCCAGATATAACAATCGAGCGAAAAACACCCCGTCAAACCCACGCCCATCAGCCTTGATCGAGGTATCCCCTGGGATGGCTCGATTGCCAGCGCCAGGTGTCCGTCATCATTTCCTGCAAACTGCGCGTGGCCTTCCAACCGAGTTCCTTCTGCGCCTTGGAGGAATCAGCCCAACACTCGGCGATATCGCCCGAGCGGCGCGGCATCACGCGATAAGGCACCGACCGCCCCGAAGCCTGCTCGAATGCACGAACGACTTGCAGCACGCTGTAACCGTCGCCGGTGCCGAGGTTCCAGACATTGATTCCGCTACGCGTCGAGATCGATTGCAGTGCCTTGAGATGCCCGTCCGCCAGGTCCACCACATGAATGTAGTCGCGCACGCCAGTGCCATCGACCGTGGGGTAATCGTCGCCGAATATCGACAGTTCCTGCAGGCTGCCGACGGCGACCTGACTGATGTAAGGCACCAGGTTATTGGGAATCCCACTGGGATCTTCACCCATATGCCCGCTCGCGTGAGCGCCGATCGGATTGAAGTAACGCAACAGCGCGATGCTCCATTTCGGCTCTGCCGTGCACAGGTCACGCAATACGTTTTCGATGATCAGCTTGGATTGCCCGTAAGGATTGGTGGGCGTGCCCGTGGGGAAATCCTCGCGAATCGGCATCTGCTCAGGCGCGCCGTACACCGTGGCCGACGAGCTGAACACCAGCCGGAACACACCGGCCGCGGCCATCGCCTGGCACAGCGTGATGCTTCCGCAGACGTTGGTTTCGTAATATTCAAGAGGCTTGCGCACGCTCTCGCCGACCGCCTTGAGGCCGGCGAAATGCAGGACGGCATCAATGGCATGCTGCTGAAAAATCCGGTCCAGCAAGGGCCTGTCGCACACGTCCCCGTGAATCATTAACGCGGATTTCCCGCAGATGGCTTCTACCGCATGCAGCGCGGCGTCAGAGCTGTTGCACAGGTTGTCCAGCACGACCACTTCGAAGCCCGCTTCAAGCAGCGCAAGTGTGGTGTGAGAACCGATATAACCGGTTCCACCCGTTACCAGAATCTTCATAGAGCGGTCCATAGTGGGGGTATTTAAGTGTTCAACTGTCCGGTGCCAGGTCTATAACTCCCGGCACACATCACACAGCGACGCCCACTACTAATTAGCACCTCACCCGAACTAACACTATTAACCGACACCGACTAAAACTAACTAAACTCGCACCGGCCAGACAACTAATAACATTTCCAAAGTTACAAGCGTGCCACTAATTGCCATGAGTCCACCGCTGGGGTATTAAAGTGCAAACGCTGTAATACATCGATATTCACAGTCCCGTCTTTCGTGTTCTGTGAACAATGACTTTCCAGGATATATCTATGATTCGTAAATGCTTGTTCCCCGCCGCCGGCTATGGCACGCGCTTCTTGCCTGCTACTAAAGCAATGCCAAAGGAAATGCTGCCGATCGTCAACAAGCCTTTAATTCAATACGCCGTGGAAGAAGCACGAGATGCCGGCTTGCAGCACATGGCAATTGTGACTGGCCGGGGCAAACGTGCACTGGAAGACCATTTCGATATCAGCTATGAACTGGAACACCAGATTCGCGGCACCGAAAAAGAAAAGTTTCTGGCCGGCACCCGCGAGTTGATTGAAACCTGCACCTTCGCCTATACCCGCCAAGTCGAAATGAAAGGCCTGGGGCACGCGATTCTCAGCGGTCGCCCCTTGATCGGCGATGAACCATTTGCCGTGGTGCTGGCCGATGACTTGTGCCTGAACCTGCAAGGCGACGGCGTCCTGGCGCAGATGATTCAGCTCTACAAAAAATTCCGCTGCTCGATCGTGGCCATTCAAGAAGTCCCCCATGACCAGACGCACAAGTACGGCGTCATTGCCGGCGAACTGATTTCCGAAGGGATCTACCGGGTCAACAGCATGGTCGAGAAACCGGCCCCTGAGGATGCGCCCTCCAACCTGGCAATCATCGGCCGCTACATTCTGACCCCGGACATCTTCGACCTGATCGCCGACACGCAACCTGGCAAGGGCGGCGAAATCCAGATCACCGACGCACTGATGAAGCAGGCGCAAAATGGCTGTGTGCTGGCCTACAAGTTCAAAGGCCTGCGCTTTGATTGCGGTGGCGCGGAAGGCTATATCGACGCGACCAATTTTTGCTATGAGCAGCTGTACCTCAACGGCCTTTAAGCAACGCTCACCCTGCGCATCCGACATCAAACCCCTTCATCCAGGCAGGCCACTATGACCACCGCAAAACGCTCGGCAGACATCGAACCGAAGGCGAGCAACTTCGCAGTGATGGCCTGGCTGGGCACCAGCCTGCTGGTGGAGCGCATCGGGGTGTTTCCCTCGTCGGGCGATCTCCTTCGCCCGGTCAAGGCGCTGCGTCCCCTGCTCGCTCACCTGAAGAGCCTGTACGTTCAACAGGCGCTGGACATCGAGGAGCACAACGGACTGAAAATGATATTCAACGACTGGCGATTCCGGGTTCGCCCCCATGACAGCGGCCCGGTTGTCGTGATCACGGTTGAGACACGCTGCGATGCTGATCTGATGCCGCTGAAAACCGCAGAGTTGCTGGGTCATCTGGAGCATTTTGAGCGGTGACGATTATTTCAACCCGGCACCGCAACCCTGCTCACCGACCCCATCGACGATCAGTCGATAGAGATGATCGGCAATCAGCCGGCCGCCCGTACCGGGAATGGGATGGATCTTGTCCGGGCCGATCATCGGGGTCGGCCCGTCACTGGCATAGCGTTTGAAGTCGGGACCGAATGCACACTGCAAACTCAAAAACGTGATGGTTTGCGAACGCGCCCAGGGTTCCAGCACCCGGGCATAATCCGCCATCGGATAGGCACTGGATCGCGTGGTGTCCTGACGCAGGATCACGTCGATGCTCGCCGCTGGATGGATCTCGCGAATCATCCGCACCAGCCCTTTGATGTTCTCCAGATAATCCTGGGGCTTTACGCCAAACCCCTGATCGTTACCACCCAACATGATCAGGTAAACGTCCGCCGGTATCTTTGAAACGACTGCCTTCCACTGGGTTTGCCACTGGCTGTCGTCTTTATAAAAGTCAGCGGATGTGGCGCCGGAAGCGGCGAGCTTTGAGACCCTGACGCCGCCGCGATTATTGGCCAACCACAAACCGAACAACGTCGGCGCACCCTTCACCACTTCGAGTCTTAACGCCCAATCCGCGCTGGCGGGGACGCTCAGTTGCACTTCCTGTACCCCGGAACCCGCCATCTTCAACGCCTGCCAAGGGTCTGAAGGTGCCCACCGATAGCGCAACTCATTGGTTTTGCCGTCGCCCAGATAGAGCAATCTGGCCTGGGCAATGGACGTATCGATGACGGCCGTCTGACTGGAATCCACCTCAAGCCACGCCCCTACCTGGCCGGTCACAGTGCGGCTGTCCGGGCTCGCTTGGCCAAGCCTGGAAACGTCCCAATCACCACTGAAAAACTTCTCGCTGCTGCGGGTGTATTTGACGTTGGTACCGCCGAGCGCGCCGCCGTGGTTGAACCCGACATACCCGGGCCCGGCGAAACCGAAATCCTTGGCCAACCGCTGAGTCAGGCTGTTCAGATAAAAGTCCTGCCCGGCGCTGTAGCTGTCGCCAATCACTGAGATGTCCAGCACCTCCCCGGCTTTACCCTTGCCCAGCGCGGCAAATCGCTCACTTGAACTGCGCACCTCGACAACCGGAGCCGGCACGGGACGCACATCATCGACATAGGCCATTGACTCATCCCTCCTATCAAATCACCCGCTGAACACTGCTCAGGATTGAGAGACTTTCAGCTCGGGTATTGGCGTCTTTTTACCGCTCGCGCGCTCACCCAGAAACAGCACGGACGTCAGGGCGAAACGACTGAACATATTCGACAGCAGCACCGGCCCCAACAGCCCGCAGAGCACACCGCCGATGACCAGGAGGCTTTCGTCCGTAATGCCCAGTCGACCGAACGCGAACCGTGAACTGGCTGCAAACAACACGTGAAACAGGAAGATCGCGTAAGAATATCCACCCAGCCAGATCAGTGCTTTTGAACGCATGTCACTCGACAACAGCGCCACGCAGGACGTACAGCCGACAAGTAATCCGACAAGGCTTCTGCGATCGACGATCAATTCGCGGTCCACGGCTGCAATGTAGAGCAATGCGATGGAGATCAACACAAACACGACCGGCCCGATCACTTTGAGCGATTGCTTTATCACCGCGACTTTCTCGTGGCAGATCATTCCCGTGACGAAAAACGGCAGCAAATAGAACGCGCCATTAATGCCAAACGCATCGATCGAGAAAGGCGGCAACAAGAACGCCACCGCTGAAAACAGCAACAACAGGTACAGCCGCGTCATCGTCTGCAACAGACCACGCCACTGAAGAAAACCGACAAACATGAAAATGATGAACACCGCCTGCAAAAACCAAAAATGGTTAACCGGCACATAAAACGACAACAAGGCCTGGAATAACCCGACGTCCTTGTTCACACCCGGCGCCACAGCCTGCAACACCGAAAATGGAACACCGACAAAAAACAACGGCACGATCAACCGTCTCACCTTGCCTGTGCAGTAAGCGGAAAAGTCATTGCCCCTGATTTTGTAGATGGAATAGATGTAGCCCGATATAAAGGTAAATAGCGGCATCCTGACGTACACCATCGAGTCAGCCAGCACTCGAAACGGCGACCCCAGGTCTATTTTCAATCCGCCCCCCAGCGGCCCGATCACGTGATAGAGCACCAACAACAAACACGCCAGGCCTCTGAGGGTTTCTATTTCCAGCGACTTCTTCTTGCTTTGCATACAGCACAAACCTCAGTTCAAGACCCGTGATTCAACCGGCTCGGGTTTTCTTGCGCGCAACTGCAGCCCCAGCCCCAGAAAGAGCACCGGCACCACCATGGAGAAATGCCGTGCGAACGAGCCGAAGTCAGGCTCGAACAAGCCCTGCACCAACAAAAACGACAGTGGGATCGCAACCAGCTCTTTGACTTTCGGTTCGATGATCGAGCCCTTGAAGTGACTCGCCGTCATCATTTTGAAGATCAACAACGAGGTCATCATCATCAGCACGACAAAGATGATCTGGCCAAGGCCAGACAGCAGGATCAACTCCACCGGGAACGACAACCTGAAGAAGATGCTCATCGAATCCACGGCCTGGGAAGCGAAGTCGCCGCCGCTGAGCCACGACACGATCAATGACTTCGAGCCCTCCTCCCCCAGGGTCCGCTGTTCGTTGTTACTGGCGCGAATGGACGACACCGAATAACCGACCAGCAGTTGAATCGCGGTGGCAATCACCAGGTAGAACATGAACAACATCACGAAAAAGCTGAAGCGCGATACACGCTTCTTCATGACGCAGACACCGACCCAGACCAACGAGAACAATATCCAGTAGGGCCGAATCAGCACGCCATAGAACAGTGCAGAAAGAAAAAAGCCCGCCCGGTATCGCTTCGAAAAAGAAAAAAACAGGATGGCGATGACCGCCACCGACACGATGATTTCCTTGGTCAGGTTATCCAGAAAAAACGACCTGACCACGCCCCACAGGCACAGGGTGAGAAAGATCGTCAGCGGTATTCTTCTGAAGATAAAGATCGGAATAGACGTCAGGAACAAGTTGCACAACATGCCGTAAGCCCACGCGTTATCCAGGTTGATCCCGGTGGGACGCAACAGGTACGCGGAACATTCGTAGGAAGAGCGGTCTGGCGAAAACGGATTCCAGAAGTTGCAGTTGTCCGAGCGAACGTAGGACGTCCACAAGGTCATCGCATCAGGACCCGGATCGCGGTGCATCAACAGCGGCATCGCAATGGACAGGAAAAGACCGCAAAACAGAATCAGGAATGAAATGGACGAATCCAGTTTTCTGCCGCGAAACTCGATGGAAGGCAGGGATAACGCCATTACACAGTCCCCTTCGTCCGGGCAAACCGAGTCAGCAATGCAATGACGACCAGTTGCACCGTAATCGAAAAGACATTGCCCCACGCCGCGCCATAGATTGAATAGTGCTTGATCAACACGTAGCTGACGGGCAGCGAAATCACCAGGCAGATCGCCGCACTGGCCAATGACACCCGACTGTTCTTGGAGGCAATAAGGCCTCCCCAAACGATGTCGCCAATGGCGCGAAGCGCAAACGAAAAAATCAGGATCGCCAAAATCCTGTTGTCCGGTCGCGGGACTGCTGCATCGACATAATCCAGCAGGATGTTGAAAAAGGCATAGATCGCCACCGCCACAGCGCCGCAAACCAACAGGGAACGCAGCACCCATTGATTGAGGAACAACTGCCGAACCGTCAGCGCCTGTGGATTATTCTTGTAGCGCTTGGCGAGCACGGGAATGCCGACGACAGCAACCACCGCGTAGGACAGCGCTTGTAAAGTGTTGGCGGCGGACCAGGAATACACGTACTTGCCGAGGCTGGCGTAGGGTTCAATGTCCAGAATCAGAAAGCGCTCGGCGTATTGGCTCAACGCGATCAAACCACCGCCCAGGTAAAAAGGCAGCCCGGCTTTCCAGACGGACACCGTGGTGACGGTACTGACCTCCCGCTCCCGGTGAACGTTAACCACAATGAAGTAGCCGGCCAGGATCACCAGCACGTTGGTGACCACCCACAACCACAGCACGCTGGCGATGGAGGACACGACGCCCGTCATGAGTCCGCCCACGGCAATGAGCGCCCAGAGCCCGGTTTTTATGAAGAACAGCAACGCGCCCCAGTTGGCTTTTTGTGCGGAAAAAACAAACGAATTGATTTCGAAGGACAGATGCTCGGTGAGCAATAACAGCGTCACGCACGCGATCAACGCAGCACTCGCTTCGACATCGCCGATCAGTGAGTAAAGCGTGACTGTCGCCACCGACAACAACAGACCCACCGCCAGGTACAGGATCAGCACCTTGTCGACGACACTTCGCGAACTGCCGCCGACGCTGATCAGCCGGTTGATCTCGGAACTGAACCCGACGCTGTAAAACTTCGAGGCTATCAGTGAGGCTGCGACCACGACGCCGTAAAAGCCCAATGCGTCATAGCCCAGATAATGAGTAATGGCCAACACCAGCAAAAACTTGGCACCGAGGGCGCCGCCCCGCAGCAACAGCCGGAATATCATCGAACAATCCCTTTGATGATAGTGTCCATCTGCAGCGTTTTGGCTTCGATTTCCTTACAGGTGTCCGTGAGTCTTTTGCCGAATCGGGTCAGCGCATTCGGCGCATAAACAGTGTCGATGATGGTGTCGACGTTGATGTCCGCACCGTTGATCACCCAGTCTTCCACGCCCATGTCTTCATAGGCGCCAAAGCCTTTGCGCTCATAGCTGATATGGAACGCCGGTACGCCGGCCAGCAGCGACTCGATGGCGCCATGCAGTCTTACGGAAATGACCAGGTCGGGCTGATATTTGGCCAGCGTCGCCTTCAACGGCAGCAGGTCCTCGGTAATACCGAGTTCACGATAAAACGCTCCGTCATCGTTGCCGCGCACCGCGCTTTGCACCGCGCACACCACTTTGCTCTTGGCCCGCAATCGCTGCAGAAGAAGTTTCAGATTGGCCACGTAGCCGACTTTCTTGTCTTTGCTCCATTGCGGCGGTTTGCGTAACACCACGCAAACCACGGCCGGCGACGCTGCACAGCGAGTGAACTTGGGTTGAAGCAGGATCTTCTTGGCCAACGCCTGGACCGCCAGATCCGGCGCGCGATACACGTTTTCATGGGCCGCAAAAATGGCTGAAGAACGGTTGTCGCGGACAAACACTGCATCGGCGCTGGCGTAGTGCTCTACGATCTTGCTGCTCTGGCCATGGAACGGACCGATACTTTGCGGCAGGTAAACCGACGGCACCTTGCTCAAGATGGCTGTTTCGAGTTGCTTGGCATGCCCCAGTTTCAGCTTGATATGTTCAAAGGCACTTTTGGAGCGCATGTACCCACCGCCGACCCCGACAATCAAATCACAGGTGCTCAACAGATCAGCCAGCGCGGTGTAAGACTGGTTGAGAAACACGGCTTCCTTGACCCGGCCAAATCCTTTAGCCGCCATGACAGGCGCGTCATAGCGCTTATAGGGAAGATAACTAAATGATTGGGGGTCCGACGCAACTACGTTGATTAAAGTGTCAGGCCCGAAATTTCGCAGCACCAAGGCAATTGCCAAATCCACGAGAAGGCCATCGCCCGAGTTGGACGCACTGTAGCCATGCAGAATAGTTACGTTCATCATCTTGATTTCTACTTAATAGGTTTGAGCGGAATACACGTCGTAGGTTTGCTGAATCATCAAGGTCGCACTGAACCGCTCGCGCACTTTCTTGCGGCTTTCGGTCCCGAGTTCGAACAATTTTTGCTTTTTGATGTTCAGTAGAATGTTGGCCAGCGCCTGGTAATCGCCCGTCGAAAACAAGTAGCCGGTGATGTTGTCCGTCACCAGTTCGGGCAGCGAGGTGCAGTCACTGGCAATCACCGGCACGCCCATGGCCATGCCTTCAAGCGGCACCATGGCAAAGCCTTCCCAACGACTGGGAACAATCAAGGCATCGGCGGTTTTATACAGCTCGTTGACTTCCGCAGGCGTCACCCAAGGCAGGTATTCCACGGCATCGATGGCTGGGCACTCGACGGACTCTTCATTGACAGCACTGCCCACAACCGTAAGCCGCAAGTCTGTTCGCTCGACTTCAGCAAACGCCTTCAGCAGGACATCGAAGCCCTTCTGATAGTCGAGTCGACCCACGAACAACAGCTGAATGTCCGTGCTCTCGCCTGACTTGTTCTCTTCGCTTTTGTAATGAATACCGTTGTAGATCAGCTTCATCCGGTGCCGGTCGATACCGAACGAGGCCGCCTTATCCATTTCGTACTGGCTGACACAGATAATGACGTCGGTGACTTTCTGCAAAAGCCGCTCGACCAACGAATACACTTTCTGTTTGACCGCAGAGCTCTCCATCAAGAAAGAAAACGCATGCGGGCAGTAGATGATTTTGGGTGCGCGCCATGGACGCATGAGCAGACAGACACACCGGCCAATCACCCCGGAAAAAGTGCTGTGCAGGTGCACGACATCAGGCTTTTCCTTGAAGATCACCCGGAACAGTTGCCAGGCAAACCGCAGGAGGGAGATCACATCCCGCTTGTTCCTAGAGAAGGTTCTGATGTCTTTCTCATCAATACCGTGCAGTTCTTTTTTCTGATCGAACGGGATCAGATACACCAACTCATATTGACGAGCGTCGCCCTCGGGGGGCGTCGATATCGTACGAATGACTGTTGCCACTCCGCCTTTAATCGTTTCGGCCACGTGCAGTATTTTTTTCACAATCTACCCATCTCCATGATCGTAGTCGCAGGCGATAAAGTGCTGAGCGCGGGTATGTTTCACCCCACGCTCGGTTCAATTACCTGGCAGATAGAAATCGCGTCACGCCTTGTCAGAGGCGTATTCATAGTTGTAATAGCCATCGCTGCTATTACCGTAATAACTGGACGCCCGTTTCTCGACGCCATTGAAAATGGCGCCCTTCAACTCGATGCCGTTTTGAGCAAACCGGCGCATGGTCAGCTCGATCTCTTTGGCCGGATTAACGCCAAAGCGCGTCACGATCAGATTGATGGCCGCTTCACGTCCGACAATGGCCGCATCGGTAACAGCCAAAAGCGGCGGAGTGTCGATGATGACCACATCGTAGCGTTCGCTGAGTTCCACCATCAGCTCTCGGAAGTTGGCATGCATCAGCAGTTCCGAGGGATTAGGCGGTACTTGGCCACGACTGATGAAGTGCAGGTTTTCGACCTCGAGTTTATTGATCGCCTGGTCCAGGCTGCAGCGTTTGACCAACAGGTCCGACAAGCCATTGTTGATCGGGGTCGCCAACGTCTTGTGCAAATGACCTTTACGCATGTCGGCATCGATCAGGATGACTCGCTGCCCGCTTTGAGCCATGACAGCCGCGAGGTTAGAGGAGACAAATGTCTTGCCGACCTGAGGGCTCGGGCCAGAAATCATGATGCGGTTGTTGGTCGCGTCCAGCCCCGCAAAATGCAAACAGGTGCGCAGGCTGCGTATCGATTCGATGGACAAATCGGTGGGGTTGCGCAGCGCCAATAGAAAGCCATGATTGGGGCTACTGTCGCCCAGCCGGAGTTTCTTAGTGTCCTCTTCCTGCTGCAACGCGCTGTACGGAATAGAGGCGTAAACAGGCAGCCCAAGTTGCTCGATGGCTTCGGGCCCTTCAAGTCCGCGGCTCAGCGATTTGCGTACCAACACCAGGGCGACGCCGACAAACGCGCCCAGGAAAGTCGCAATAAGCACGATCAGGGCTTTACGTGGTTTGACCGGGGTGGTGATGTCGACATCCGCCGTATCAATGAGCCGCGCATTGCCGACCGCACCGGCCCTCACGATGTCCAGCTCCTGGGATTTGTTCAGAAGTTGGGTGTAGATCTGGGTCGCCACTTCGACATCACGGGTGAGGTTCAACAACTCTTGCTGTGTCGCCGGCAGATCCTGAACCTTCTTCTCCAGTCCACGGCGCTGGCTGTTCAAATCGCCCATCTGAGCCATCAAGGCGCGGTAAGCCGGGTGCTCGCGGGTGAATTTGCGATCAAGGTCGGCTTGCTGCAGCTTTAAATCCGAGAGGCGCGTATCCAGCACCACAATCTGCTCCAGGACAGACTTGGTCTCCAGGGAGATATTCACGGTGTTGCCGCGAGTCTGATAGCTGTTGAGCGCGTTGCTGGCTTTGACCAGATCGTCTTTGACTTGAGGAAGTTGTGCCTGCAAAAATTCCAGGCTCTGAGCCGCCTCGGCAGACGTGCGCTGCACGTTCTGCTGCACGTACAGGGTCGATATCTTGTTGAGTATCTTCACCGCCAGGGCGTAGTCGGTGCTGGCCAGGCCCAGGCTGATGATGCCCGACTCCTTACCTTGCTCGGAGACATCCAGGGCGTCCTGATAACTTTGGATGGTGACGATGCGAGGATTGCGAACCACCTCGAATTTCGTCCCCGGGTTGGCGGCCATACCCGTTACGAGCACTTCGACGCCATTCTCCGCGACGGCAACACCTGCGGCACCGCTGACCAACAAGCCACCGTTGTCATCAAACAGCTGGAATCGGTTTTGCTCACCGGCAACTAGCATCAGCTTCTTGCCCAACAACTCATCGGGCAGTTTGAGCTGTTCGATTTCAAGGCGCTCACCGCCCCAGGCATAACTGCTCATCCCAAAGCGTGCAGGTGACACCGGTTGATCAGGAGCGCTTTTATAACGACGCGCCAGAAAGCCACCTACCACGGGAAAGGTGTTGGGCGTGACCACAATATCCAGGCGCAGATCATCGACCGTTTTACCGATGACCGCGCGGGACTTTATGATGCCAATCTCGGTAGCCGCCGGCGATTGCCCACCCAGCATGCTGCTGATATCCGAGAAGCCCAGCATGTCGTTCTTTTTCGGCTCGACCTGTACCAGCGCGTTCGCCAGATACACGGGCGGCGATAACACCGAATACGCGGCACCGGTCACCATGAACGCACCGGTGATAGCACCTATTAACCATTTATGGTCAATCAATGTGCCGAGTAAACCGAGAAGATCAATCTCGTCTCTATCTTTATCCCGGGTGCTGATTACTGACGGTAACTGCATAAGGTCTATTCTTTTACCAATATTGCTAATCTGAAAATCATCCATCAACGTCCGAGGCGCTGCGCCCATGAGCAAACAGCCTCTTCAATCAATGCATGGGCATGGACAAAAGCAGCTTTTCCCTGACGATATGGATCCTTTATTTCGCGCTCACGCTGCCACTTCCCCAAAAGAAACACTTTGCCTCTGGCATGTGATGCAATATCGAGCACGCGTTTTACATGCTCTTTTTCCATGACCAGAATAAGGTCTGATTCATTAACGATGGCCGCTGTTATCTGCCGTGCTTTGAAGTTCGGCGCATCGCGCCCATGTTCTTCCAGTACCGAAAGTGCATCGGGCTCCATAGACTCGCCCACCCGCGCGCCAAGGCCCGCAGAGGTCACTGAAATTGAAGGTTCCAGCGCATTGCGCAGCAACATTTCGGCTGTGGGACTTCGGCAAATATTGCCGACGCAAACGACAAGAATTTTTTTGAACAAGGCTACTCTTCCCGTTGTAGTGTCGAATCGGCCAATGTGCAGCGGGAGTTGAGTGAACCCATAAGATCGTCCCGCAGTCAGCGCTGGATCCATCATGAAATTACAAGTGTATTAAATACCACGACCCACAAAAGACGCCCAACCAGAATAACTGGACCAAAAATAACAACAGCATGTCCGCGATTATTTATCCGACAAAAAATAACAACAGCGTGTTTTAAGCAATCGATTAATGGGATGGCTGTATTGACGAGTCGATGGTACTTTCATTCAACTAACACCGGGACGATACACTTGATTACCAGGAAACCTGCCAATGACCTTGACGCGCTTTCGATTGATGACAACTTCCGTGCTCTTTCTATGCGCCGCCAGTCCTGCTTACGCCGGGCAGCCATTTGCAGTGCTGGCGAAAGACGACAAGACAATAGGCGTTCAAGTCAAAATCCAGAACTTCACCGCTAACGATGCTCAACAGATCAAAGCCTCGGGATTTGGGTTCGTGCGCTTTGGCGTATGGACCAACAGCTTGGGCACCCCGTCGTATCAACAGCAGATCAGCGAAGCCTTCGCCGCCGCCAAAACCGCTGATCTGCCGGTATTGATGACCGTGCGCTCAACCAAACCCTTGACCAGTACGACAAACAGCAGTGACAGTGATCTCGCCGCGGCAGGTGAGGCATTCGCCCGCTCGGTCATCAGCCTGGACAACGCATACCGCACCCAGCTTGTCGCCATCGAAATATGGAATGAACCGGACTTGCCGAAGTATTGGCCGACTCAAGACTTCGAAGTAACGTTTGTGCCCTTCATGAACGCCGTGTGCAACGGGCTGCAAAAACGCGACACTTCAACCCCGCTGATCGGCTTTGGATTTGCAAAGGCACCTGCCCAGGGCTCCAAGGCTACCGTCGCACTGAACAAAATCATCAATGACCACCCGCAGTGCCTGAGCGCGGTGTCCTATCACCCCTACGGCATGTCGAGCGCGCAAATCAGCGATGCTCAAGCCTTCATACTCGATAACTTTCATCTGCCGGGTGTCATCAGCGAATGGGGCGTGCCATCGCTCAGCTCCATCGGCGGTACCACCGGGCAAGCCTCGCGAATCAGCCAGTTCATCAGCGACACCCAAAAACTGAACATACCGCTGACATCCATCTACGAATGGAAAAACAGCGATTCTGGAGGCAATGATCGCGAGAGAAGTTTTGGGATCTTGTCATCGGACGGGACTTCAAAACCTGCGGGAACGGCGGTCAAGTCGCTATTAAAATCACACTAGCCAATCTATGCCCCTTCTATTGGAGAGGGGCTTCTTTGTCCAACTGCGAATAACGCTCGATGTCCATCGCCAGCGATGCCTCCACCAGCGCATCAAACAGAACGATTTGCGCTTGGAAACGCGGGGCTTGCTTGAGCGTCTGCGCGTCGTTCATTTGCTCGATCAACACATGGGAGACCTGGATGGATGTGCTGGATTCCACGCGCTTCAGCCAGAAGGGAATGTGGGCTGCGCCTTTGATGCTCGCCATCTCCAGCAAACCCTGCATATTGTCCGGGTGGTGTTTCCTGGAAACCTCCATCAACGCCTCAAAAACGTCGGTCAGTTTTCTCAAGACATAACCCAGAATAAGGTGATCGACGACCTCCACACTGACGCACGCTTGTTGCTCCTGTGAAGCCATGTTCCGATCCACTGCGTCCATTTATCAGCAGCACATTACACGGCATCCGCACCTCTCTATTTGACATCTTATAACGTCTGTACCTGACCCTTTTTAACCGCGACAGAGGCTCAAATTCAGGCATGGAAGTGGACGCACCGGCGTTGACCGAGCGATGCCAACGGTCAATCGCTTTGAACCTGTGTCGTGTTTTGGCATCGTATTATCACTACCGTGCCCCGCCTTTCAAACATCCGTTTTCCGGTTGTTGCCGCCGGGACCCATCGATACATACATGCGCCCTTGAGTGGCTGTCAGCGCTCGGGTAATGTCATTAGACCCATAGGACAGAGCACGCCCATGACTTCCAAGCTGGAACAACTCAAACAAATGACTACCGTGGTTGCCGACACCGGCGACTTCGAAGCTATCGCTCGCGTTAAACCCGTGGACGCTACCACCAACCCTTCCCTGCTGCTCAAAGCCGCGGCCATTTCCGGTTATGCCGAGTTGCTGAACGCCTGCGTTCACGACTGCAAAGGTGATGTGGGCCTGGCCAGCGACCGTTTTGGCGTTGCCGTCGGCCAGGAAATCCTGAAGGTCATACCGGGTCGCATTTCCACCGAAGTGGATGCTCGCTTGTCGTTCGACACTGACGCCGTATTGAAGCGCGCGCACCGTCTGATCGAGTTGTATGACAAAGCCGGCATTGGCCGCGACCGCGTGCTGATCAAGATCGCTTCCACTTGGGAAGGCATCCGCGCTGCCGAGATCCTGGAAAAAGAAGGCATCCAGACCAACCTGACGCTGTTGTTCTCGTTTGCCCAGGCTGCCGCGTGTGCCGATGCAGGCGTGTTCCTGATTTCGCCCTTTGTCGGTCGTATCTACGACTGGTACAAGAAAGCCAACGGCAACGACTACACCGGCGCGGATGATCCGGGCGTGCAGTCGGTAACGCGCATCTACAACTACTACAAGGCCAACGACTACAAGACCGTGGTCATGGGCGCCAGCTTCCGCAACCTCAATCAGATCGAGCAGTTGGCCGGGTGCGATCGCCTGACCATCAGCCCGGATCTGCTGGAGAAACTGGCGGCCGACACCGGCAAGCTGGAGCGCAAACTGGCGCCGGGTCATGCCGGTGAAGCGCGCTTGAACTTGAACGAAGCGCAGTTCCGCTGGTTGTCCAACGAAGATGCGATGGCGACCGAGAAGTTGGCTGAAGGTATTCGTCAGTTCGCTCGCGACCAGGAAAAACTCGAAGCATTGCTGCAAGCCAAGCTCTGATCCAGCAAGGCAAACGCAAAAAGGGCGAACCTTGACGGGTTCGCCCTTTTTTATGCGTTGATTTTGGGTCTGTCGCGCAGCCTTGGGGGAGCTTGCTCCCTCACCAGACGTCAGTGGCGCTCGAGCGCGTTCACCAGGTCATGGAACGCTTCACGATTGGAGTCGTTCAGTCCCATGAGGATCTTGTGCGCTTCCAGCACTTTGATTCGCACCACTTCTTCGGACTGGTCCTGATCCGGCAAGTCGGTCAGGCACTCAGGGCACGGAATCGGACGGTCAACAATGTTGAACACTTGCTCGAAGCCCATGGACTCCAGCAGACGCGTGATGTCTTCGTGGGTGGTGACGACGGTCGGCAGCAGGCCGACCTTTTGCCGCGACAGGATCGACAATTTGGCCAGCAGGCCAAGGGTGGTGCTGTCGATGCTGCGGGTTTCGGTCAGGTCGATCACGATCGCGTTGAAGTTCAACGCCGTGAAGATCCGATCAATAGTCGCATCCAACGCCGAACACAGGGTCAGGCGAACTTCACCGACGAACTTCAGGACAAAGGTGCCGTCCTGCTCGGCGAACTGGATTCTACCGGTACTCATTAAAGATTCCTGCTCAACACCAACAGGGCGATATCATCCGGCATCTCCCCTAGCGTGGCCAATCCAAAAACCTGCCGCAGACCATCCAGGCTGCCGCCCGCTGCCTTGACCCGTTGGGGCAAAGCCGCTTCTTTTTCTTTGAGTGTCGGTTCTGGCAAAAGGTCCAAAATGCCATCGGACATCAGCGTCAGGCTGAACGTCGGCGGCAGTTCCAGTACGTGGTCTTCGTAGGTAGCTTCATTGAAGAGGCCCACCGGCAGGCCACGCCCTTCCAGATAACGAACACTGTCTGGCGTGTACAACACTGGCAACGGCAAATGACCACCGATGCTATAGGTCAACAAACCTGTCTCCTCGTCGATGACTCCACCGACCATTGTGACGTGTTTACCCAGCTTACAACTGATCAGGCCCCGGTTGATATGACCAAGAACCTCTGAAGGCTTGAATTCCGGCAATGTACCGCTGCGCTTGGACTCGAACAGCAAGCGCGTGGTCATGAATTTCAGCAGCACAGTGACGAAGGCTGAAGAGGCGCCATGACCGGAAACGTCCGCCAGGTAGAAGGCTACCCGACGCTCGTCGACCCGAAAGTAGTCAACGAAATCACCCGACAGGTACAGCGACGGGATGATCTGGTGAGCAAACTGGAACTCATCGATGGTCCAGGGGCTGACCGGCAGCATATTCATCTGCACCTGGCGACCGGCGTTCTGGTCTTCCTGGAGCAGGTTCAGGCTGGCGGCGAGCTCACGGTTGGCTTTTTCCAGCTTCTCGCGGTAACGCTGGTTTTCCACCAGCAAGCGTGCGCGATCCAGGGCTCGGCGCACAGAGTGCTCGAGCACAGCCAGATCTTCGAGAGGCTTGATCAGGTAATCCGCCGCGCCCAGGCGCAAGGCCTCGACCGCGTCGTTCATCACCCCGGCGCCCGACACCACGATCACCGGGGTTTGCGGTGACCGCTCGGTGACCTGACGAATGAGTTCGAGACCGCCCATCTGTGGCATGCGCAGATCGCAGATGACCAAATCGGGCTTGTCTTGCTCGAATACCTGAAGACCCTGCTGGCCGTTACTGGCCTGCAGGACACTGAAACCACTGTCTTCCAAGTAGGCCGCGAGGCTCGCGCGCACTACTTCGTCATCATCGATTATCAGCAGCGTGGCACTGGTTTTTGGCATGTGGGCAAACGGCGCCAGAATTAGGTTGGCGTAGCAGGCGGGGCTGTCGCCCGGCTCACACTACTGGATTCGCTTTCTAGCCTCTCTGTCGCACCATTTTCGAGCATCCGCCCTACTCACAGGTCCACCAGAGGTGCCCTTCTAAGGCGCAGACGGTACTCCCATCCGCGGGGCGTTTCAAGCTCACGCCGATGGTCGCTTGACGACTTTACTTGTCAAATCACCGGGAGTTATAAGAACAGGCAAATCCGTAACCCAATGGAAGGATGGAGCCCATGCGTAAAACCGATCGGGACTACAGCGAAAAGCGCGATTTCATCCGCATGCGGGTCGATGCCGATGTGTCGCTGATTCATGAAGGCGATGAGGTGCCAGCCGTCTGCATCGACCTTTCCAGCAGCGGCATGCAGGTCGAGGCGCCGCGTTTGTTCAAGGTCGGAGACCGGCTCAGCGTGCGTATCGATTCCGATCATGCGGCGCTCAAAGGGCTTGAGGCCGACACTGAGGTGGTGTGGGTGAAGGAACAGGACGGGGGCAGTCAGAAACTCGGGCTTACAATCTTGAAGATGAAATAACCCCCAAACGTAAAGAAGGCGGCCAATTGGCCGCCTTCTTCGTTTTACCGGTCGAGATCAAAAATCGTCTACGACCTTGCCGTCTTTGACTTTGAATTCGCGGTTCTGCAAATACGCATTGCGAATGAAGGTGTATTTGTCGCCGGTGATCAACTTCTCGCTCGACAGCAGACTGGCGCGGGTGTCGACAATGTTCAGACCGAAGACCGAGTTACGCACAGGCACATCGTTGATGTACGGGTATGGGCCGGTGTAGTTGTCGACGACCTTCGATGGTGCATCACGCAACGTGCTTGGACCCAACAGCGGCAGCATTACGTATGGACCGCTGCCCACGCCCCAATACCCCAGGGTCTGGCCGAAGTCTTCGTCGCTGCGATTGAGGCCCATTTTGGTGCCCACATCGAAGAAGCCCAGCAGGCCAAAGGTGGTGTTGAAGATCAGGCGAGCCGTGTCGACGCCGGCGGCGGCTGGTTTGGCCTGCAAAATGTTGTTGGCAAGGTTGGTGACATCACCCACGTTGCGGAACATGTTGTGGATGCCGTCTTCCAGAAACCGTGGCGTCACGAACTCATAGCCCTGCGCGATGGGCTTGAGTGCGTACGTATCGACGAAATCGTTGAACTGGTAGATCGGACGGTTGACGCTTTCCCAAGGGTCTTCTTCCGTAGCAGCCTGGGCAACAAACGGAACCAGCATTACGCTGGCACACACACAAAACTGAGCTAGCTGATTGCTCCAGCGCATAGAAAAACTCCTTGGATTGTACTGGCACGGGCGCATGAGCCCAGGCGTTAAGCTGGTCAGTATAAGACGTAAACACCGATTTAGGCAGCCTCACCGTGACAGGCTAAAGTTGATTCCTCTGGATCGAGAGCGGTTCACCGCCCTGTCACGCAACTGTAATGGACGACACCTAGCCTTGTAGCTATTTCAGGGACGTTGATATGCCGCACGCCAACACCTTGCCTCTCGCTGTACCCAGCCTGACCGCCGTGTTGTTCGGCCTCAGCGGTTGCCTGGTGGATTTCGGTGCCCGGACGCGCCACGGCAACCCCGCCGCCGAGCATGCCGAGACCACGCCCGGCGCGCTGGAAAGCCTGCGCAGCTTGCAGCGTCAGCAGATTCCGTGTGCCTGGCTCGACGAATTGCCCCCCGCCCTCTCCCACTCGCTGGCCGCTGCCCTGCCTTCCTGGATCAAATCTTCGCAACACCTCGCAACGCACGCTCCCTGGCCAGCACCGAACGCTTGCTGGCAAGCGCTGATGGCGTTGAACGTCGGGCAGCTGGACGGCTGCGTGCTGGTCAGTGGCGAACCTCGCTTGTTGCAGTCAGGCCTGAATGCCGGGTTGTGGACCATCGGCCTGGCCTCCTGCGGCTCGCTCTGCGGTCTGGCACCCACTGAATGGCTCGCCTTGAGCCCGAAGGAGCGCGAACACCTGCGCGGCCAGGCGACGATGCAACTGTTCAGCCTCGGCGTGCACTCGGTGATCGATCACCTGGGCGAACTCGACACCTGCCTGGCGGATATCAGCCTGCGTCGGCTCAAGGGCGAAAAGCCCTGACAGAGATCATGCAGGTTGCGCGCGAGTGGATTAATCTAAAGGTCAGCCATAGACCTTTGGCGTGCTGCTGCGGTCTATGCCAGTGCCTATCGATAAAAGGAAGAACGCCATGCCTGCCCGCGAACTGCAAGAACAGCTCAACACTCTGCGCGAGCAACTGGAACAGAATCCACCGCTAACGGAAGCCGAGCGCGCCGACCTGCACGCGCTGATGCAGCAGATCGAACTCGAACTTGAGCTCGAAACCAAAACCCAGGACTCCAGCCTCGCCGATGGTGTGAACCTGGCCGTCGAACGCTTCGAACTCGAACACCCCGTCATTGCCGGCACCTTGCGCAGCATCGCGCAAACCCTGGGTAATATCGGAATCTGAATCCCGCAGATGCAAAAAAGCCCCGCTATCGCTAGCGGGGCTTTTTAATGTCTTCGATTTGAAATGCAATCCCTGTGTTTACTGGCGCACCAACCGATGGTTCGGCAGTTGCACGTCTTCAGTACTGCGATACGGGTTGATGTCCAACCCACCGCGCCGCACGTACCGCGCATACACGGTCAATTTCTCGGGTTTCAGCAAGCGCTGCAGGTCGAGGAAAATCCGCTCCACGCACTGCTCATGGAAGTCCGAGTGCTGGCGGAAGCTCACGATGTATTCCAGCAGACTCGCGTGATCCAGCGCCGCGCCACGGTACTCCACCGCCACGCTGCCCCAGTCCGGCTGACTGGTCACCGGGCAATTGGATTTGAGCAGATGACTGTGCACGCTCTCTTGCACAATGCGCGATGGATCGCAGCGCAGCAGCTCGGGGCGCGGGTGCTCGTAATTGCTGACGCTGATCTCCAGATCGTCAATGCACTCGCCCGGCAGCGCCACGACACCTTCGGCTTCAACCTCCTTGAGGCTGCGAATACGCACGCCCACCGGTTTGCCGGCAGCCGCCGACAGGTCTTTCACCAAGGTGGCTTCAAGGGTGGCGGTATCGGCGAACGGCGTCTGGTTCAAGGAGTTCAGGTACAGCTTGAATGACTTCGATTCGATGATGTTCGGCGAATCTGCCGGAATGCTGAATTCACCGATCGCCACCACGGGTTTACCGGACGGCAGCAGCCAGGACAGCTCGAAGCAGTTCCAGAAATCCACGCCCTTATACGGCAGGGTTTCAGCGGTCAGGCCCAGCTCCGCCCATTTCGCGGTGCGCGGGATCGGAAACAGCAAAGACGGCGTGTAAGTGGCGATGTATTCGCTGGATTTGCCCAGCGGCGAGTGTTCGGCTGCGGGATGCATGGCGGAAACCTGACTGAAGAATCAGCGGATTCTACCAGCCTTTGCTCCCGCCTTTGAGTGCTTACTGACTGACAGTCACCTTGCCGACCATACCGGCCTGATAGTGACCTGGAATATTGCAGGCAAATTCCAGGTTGGTGGCCTTGGTGAAGGTCCAGGTCAGCTCGGCTGTTTTGCCCGGTTCGACGAGGACGCTATTGGGATCGTCGTGTTTCATCATGCCATGGTCCATGCCCGCCATCGAGCCGTGGTCCATTTCCTTCATGCCGGTCGGCGTGAGCATGCCGCTCTGCTGCATCTTCAACATTTCCTGCTGGTGCCTGGCATGCATCGCTGCATCGCCGAGGTTGAATTCGTGCAACAGCTGGCCTTTGTTCACCAAGACAAAACGCACCGTCTCACCGGCCTTGATATCGATGGCCTTGGGGGTGAAAGACATGTCGCCCATTATCACCTCGACACTGCGGGTCGCCTTGGACGCCGGGGCCGGTTCACCGAAATCGTAGGTCGACGCAGGCGAGGCCCATACCGGCGAGCTCAGCGCCAGCAAACAAGCGGCCAGCAGCAGCGGTTTGCGCAAAAACATAGTCGTACTCCAACAAGATAAGGTTCAGCCTGTGGAAAACTCTAAACTGCTACCACTGCCCGCAAGCTGACAGCCAGATTACAACTTTGTCAGGTTGACCTGTACTAACGCTGCCCACGGTATAAAGCGTTCGTTCCACTTGCCTTGAGTTGCCCATGAAACTGCTGATTGTCGAAGACCAACCGAAAACCGGCCACTACCTGCGCCAAGGCCTGACCGAGGCCGGGTTCAACACGGAACTGGTGGCCGACGGCAACACCGGACAGCAATTGGCGTTGAGCGGCGACTACGCGCTGTTGATTCTCGACGTGATGCTGCCCGGGCGCGATGGCTGGCAGATTCTGCAAGCCGTGCGCGGTGCCGGTCTCGATACACCGGTACTTTTCCTGACCGCGCGAGACGCGGTGGAGGACAGGGTCCACGGCCTCGAACTGGGTGCCGACGACTATCTGGTCAAGCCTTTCGCCTTCTCCGAGTTGCTGGCCCGGGTCCGCAGCCTGCTGCGCCGTGGCAGCGCTTCGCCTCAGGAAACCAGCCTGCAACTGGCCGACTTGCGCCTCGACCTGATCCGGCGCCGGGTAGAGCGCAACGGTCAGCGCATCGACTTGACCGCCAAAGAGTTCGCCCTGCTGGAAATGCTCCTGCGACGCCAGGGCGAAGTGCTGCCCAAATCGCTGATCGCCTCTCAGGTCTGGGACATGAATTTCGACAGCGACACCAATGTCATCGAAGTCGCGATCCGTCGTTTGCGCCTGAAGATCGACGATGAATTCCCCAACAAGCTGATTCACACCGTGCGCGGCATGGGTTACGTCCTTGAAGAGCGCCCTGCCTGATGCGCCGTCTTTCTTTAAGCAGTCGCCTCGCGCTGTTGTTTGCCGCATGCACCGCCGTGGTTTCATTGTTCGCCGGGGTGTTGTTCAGTCGCGCCAGCGAGGCGCACTTCGTTGAACTGGACCAGCAGTTGCTGGATGGCAAACTGATTGGTCTGCGCCGGGCGCTTCACGACATTCAATCGAGTGAAAGTGAAATCAGGCTGGCCGATGAATTGAGCCGACAAGCCGATCTGTCGCTGCGGATCACGGGCAGCGACGGCAAGCGCTGGTACGACAGCTCGACAGGTTTGCCCGAGGATTTGCCGCATCAGCCGGGATTGTCGACGGTCAGCGACGAAGGCACGGACTATCGCGTATTGAATGCCCCGCTGTATCTCGACAAGCCCGACTCGCCACAACTGACCCTGCTGTTGGACATCACCCATCACCAACATTTTTTACAGCGCATGCAGCGCCTGATCTGGCTGACCGTGGGGTTGTCGGCGCTGGCCACGGCGTTGCTCGGTGCATGGGCGGCGCGTAGTGGGTTGCGGCCGTTGCGCAGGATGAGTGCGATTGCCAGCGGCGTTTCGGCGCAGTCGCTGAATGCCCGGCTACCCGAAGAGAATATGCCCTCAGAACTCACGGATCTGGCCCACAGTTTTAACGCCATGCTCGGACGCCTTGACGACTCCTTTCAACGGCTCTCGGCGTTTTCCGCTGACATCGCCCACGAACTGCGCACCCCGCTGTCGAACTTGCTGACCCACACCCAGGTCACCCTCACCCGCCCGCGCCCCCTGGAGGATTACCGCGAAGCGTTGCACAGCAACCTCGAAGAGCTGCAATGGATGGCGCAACTGGTCAACGACATGCTGTACCTGGCCAAGGCTGACCATGGATTGCTGACGCCCAATCGAGAGCCATTGGAGTTGGCGGAGGAAGTGGATGTGCTGCTGGAGTACTTTGCGCCGCTGGCCGAAGACGCTCATGTGGCGCTGAGTCGCGAAGGAAGCGCGCGCATGGAGGGAGACCGAAACATGTTGCGTCGGGCACTTTCCAACCTGCTGGATAACGCGTTGCGCTTCACCCCCGCCGATGGCGAGATTCGGGTGCTGATTGCCGATCAGCTCAACGGTTTGAGCCTGACGATCGAGAACAGCGGAGATGGTATTGACCAGGCGTTGCTGCCGCGCTTGTTCGATCGCTTCTACCGCGCTGATCCGGCGCGCCAGGAAGGCAGTAGCGAACATGCGGGATTGGGGCTGGCGATCACCCAGTCAATCATCCGTGCCCATGGCGGGCAGATTCATTGTGAATCGGATGAGGGATGGACGCGGTTTGTGATTGAGTTGCCGAAGGGGGATTGAGACCAGCAGGCCTGGCCTCTTCGCGGGCAAGCCCGCTCCCACAAGGTCCGGAGTCGTTCACAAGTTTGTGGCTCTTCTCGTTCACTGTGGGAGCGGGCTTGCCCGCGATAAGGTCTGACAGATTACGAATACCGCAACGCCGTAGCCGGCTCGACTTTCGCCGCCCGCCACGCCGGATAAACCGTCGCCAAAAAGCTCATGATGAAACCGGCGGAGCAGATTAACAACACATCCCCGCCCTGCAGTTCCGAAGGCAGGTTGCTGACGAAATACACATCCGAACTGAAGATGTGCTGCCCACTCACCCTCTCCATCCAGCCCACCAGTTCACTGACGTTCAGCGCCGCAATCACACCCAGCACGCCGCCAATCAAGGTGCCGACAATCCCGATGACCGTGCCCTGCACCATGAAGATCGCCATGATCTCCCGGGGTGTGGCGCCGATGGTGCGCAGGATCGCGATGTCCGCGCCCTTGTCGTTCACCACCATGATCAGGGTTGCAATGATGTTGAACGCGGCCACGGCAACGATCATCAACAACAGCAGGCCGATCATGGTTTTTTCCATCTTCATCGCACTGAACAGGCTGCCTTGGGTGTGGGTCCAGTCATCTGCCTTGTAAGCAGTGCCCAGTGCGCCGGCAATATCGCTGGAGACCTTCGGTGCGGCGTACAAATCCTTCACCGCCAGGCGCACGCTCTGCACCTGATTCGGCTGCCAATGCTGCATCTGCGCGGCATCGGCCATGTGGATCAACGCCATCGACCCGTCCAGTTCGGCGCCCACCTTGAACACGCCGACCACGTTCAGCCGCTGCATGCGCGGGGTGATCCCACCCGGCGCGGTGCTGACTTCCGGCACGATCAAGGTGATTTTATCGCCGACATTCAAGCGGAAACGCCGCGCGGTGATCTCGCCGATCACCACGCCGAATTCACCCGGCTTCAAGGCCTCGAGACTGCCCTGCACGATGTGCTTGGCAACAATCGACACCTTGCCTTCCAGCGCCGGATCGACGCCGCTGACCTGAATGGGCTGCATCGTGCCCTTATAGGAGAGCATGCCTTCCATTTCAGTGAACGGCACGGCGGCAGTGACTTCCGGGTTTTTCATCGCGGCGGCGGCCACTGGCTGCCAATCGTCAATCGGATTGACGCCGACGATGGTCGCGTGCGGCACCATGCCGAGGATGCGTGAGCTCATTTCGCGCTGGAAGCCGTTCATTACCGACAGCACCACGATCATCGCCAGCACGCCAAGGGCGAGGCCGATCATCGAGGTCATCGAGATGAAGGAAACGAAGCGATTGCGGCGCTTGGCGCGGGTATAGCGCATGCCGATAAAGATCGATAACGGTCTGAACATTCGCTGGGGCACCGTATAAAAATAAAAGACCCGACGCACCGTTCAGTAACGTCGGGTTTCGTCCAGTCAGATGGGGGTCAGGCAACCTTCCTGCAAATGCAGGACGCGATCCATCTGGCGGGCCAGGTTCATGTCGTGAGTCACCACCAGGAACGCCGTGCGCATCGAGGTGCTGAGTTCCAGCATCAAATCCTGAATGCCCTGGGCGGTGTGGGAGTCGAGGTTGCCGGTCGGCTCGTCGAGCATCACCAGGCCCGGCTTGTTCACCAGGGCGCGGGCGATGGCCACGCGCTGACGTTCGCCGCCGGACAATTCGGACGGCTTGTGTTCCAGGCGATGGCCCAGCCCTACCCGCTCCAGCAATGCCGTCGCCCGCTGACGCGCCTCCGGGATCGCGGTCTTGCCGATCAGCAGCGGCATGCAGACGTTTTCCAGTGCGGTGAATTCCGGCAGCAAGTGGTGAAACTGGTAAACGAAACCCAGCGACCGGTTGCGCAACAGACCGCGTTTTTTCTCGCTCAGGGCCGACAGTTCTTCGCCGTCGAGCCAGACGCTACCCTTGGTTGGCGTGTCGAGACCGCCCAACAGGTTAAGCAAAGTGCTTTTGCCCGAGCCGGAGGTGCCGACAATCGCCACGCGCTCACCCGGATGCAGTTCCAGTTGCAGCCCTGCCAGAACTTCTACCGACTCCGGGCCTTCCTCGTAGGATTTGCCCAGGTTGCGGCAGCTCAAGATTGCTTTATCACTCATGCCCGACTCACTCATAACGTAGCGCCTCCGCAGGCTGGGTGCGCGCGGCACGCCAGGCTGGATACAGGGTGGCGAGGAAACTCAGGACCAACGCGGCGGCGCAGACCATCAATACATCCTGGCTCTGCACTTGCGACGGCAGGTAATCGATGAAGTACACATCGGCGTTGAGGAATTTATGCCCGATCAAGCCTTCGAGGACCGAGATCGCGGCGCTGACGTTCAGCGCGGCGACGATCCCGACCACCGCGCCGATCAGCGTACCGATCACACCGATGACCGTGCCCTGCACCATGAAGATCGCCATGATCTGCCCCGGCGTTGAGCCGAGGGTGCGCAGGATCGCGATGTCGCCCTTCTTGTCGTTGACCACCATCACCAGCGTGGAAATGATGTTGAAGGCCGCGACGGCGACGATCAGCAGCAACAGCAGGCCGATCATGGCTTTCTCCATGCGGATCGCCTGATACAGATTGCCGTGGGTGCGCGTCCAGTCGCGGGCATAGAAGCGGTCTTCACCGAGCTGCTGGGCGATCGTCCACGCCACGCGCGGCGCCTGGAACAGGTCGTCGAACTTCAGGCGGATGCCCTGGACCTGATCCGGCTTCCAGCGATGCAGCCGGGCCAGATCCTGCAGGTTGGTGACACCCAGGTAACCGTCGATCTCGCCAGCGCCGACATGGAAAATGCCAACGACGGTAAAGCGCTTCATGCGCGGAAACATGCCGGCTGGGGTCACCGTGACTTCGGGCGCGACAAACGTCAGTTTGTCGCCAATGGCCGCACCGAGCTTGGCCGCCGCCTTGTCGCCAATGACGATGCCGAAGCTGCCAGGCGCCAGGTCGTCGAGTTTGCCCTGAAGCATGAACTTGTCGATGATCGAGACCTGCCGTTCCAGCGCAGGGTCGACGGCATTGAGCAGCACTTTGGACACCTTGCCATTGTTGGTCAGCAGGCCCTGCATCTGGGTGAAGGGCGCGACGGCCGTCACCTGCGGGTTCTGCTTGACCTTGGCGGCCAGGCTCTGCCAGTCGCTGATCGGCTCACTGGACTCGATGGTCGCGTGGGGCACCATGCCCAGCACGCGGGTGCGCATCTCATGATCGAAGCCGTTCATGACCGACAGCACGACAATCATCACGACCACGCCGAGGGCCAGTCCGATCATTGAAGTCAGGGAAATGAACGACACAAAATGATTGCGACGCTTTGCACGGGTATAACGCGTGCCAATAAATACGAAGAGAGGTCTGAACATGTCGGGGCTTGTTCGGAGGGAAAAGGAACGTCCTTGTGGCGGGGGTCGGTAACCAGCTTTACACTCAGACCACCGCCGCTACCATGGGTTCGCCATGTCGACATTAGATGAAGAAGATCGCCGCGAATACTACCGTATCGAGGACATGATCGCACTGGAAATTCGGCCCCTGTCCGCTCCCGAAGCCGCAGGCCAGGAAGTGTTGCAGGATGCTTCTCCACTATTCAACTTGCTCAGCGAGCTGCACCTGAGCGAATTCGAGTCGCAGCACCTGCTGCGCCAGATCAGTGAGCGTGACCGCAATCTCGCGGCGTTCCTGAAATCCCAGAACAAACGCATCGACCTACTGAGCCAGGTGATCGCCATCACCGTGCTCGGGCAGATTGGCGAACCACAGCCGGTGATCATTTCCGAAGGCGGCGTGGAGTTCCAGCACCCGACCCCGATCGCCGTGGACGCGCACCTGTCAGTCAAACTGGTGCTGATGCCACAAGCCCTCGGCCTGTTGTTGCGCGCGCGCGTCACCCATTGCGATCGCAAGGGCGAAGGCTACGAGGTCGGCACTGAATTCGAATACCCGACCGATGCCCAGCGCCAGCTGCTGGCCCGTTACATTTTGCAGAAGCAGGCCCAGGAACGACGTCTGGCCCGCGAAAACGAATCAGGCATTTAATTAAGGAAGAACCGTGACCCTCATCTACGGCCATCGCGGCGCCAAGGGCGAAGCACCGGAAAACACCCTGACCAGTTTTCAGGAATGTCTCAAGCACGGCGTGCGCCGTTGCGAACTGGATTTGCACCTGTCCAAGGACAACGAGCTGATGGTCATCCATGACCCGACGCTCAAACGCACCACGGAGCGGCGCGGCAAGGTCGTCGAGCACACGGCGGCCGAGCTGTTGACCTATGACGCGCGCAAGGGCGGCCCAGGCTGGATCAAGCCCTGCCCGATTCCGTCACTGGAAGAACTGTTCGAGAAATGCGATTTCGAGCACTGGCAACTGGAAGTCAAAAGCGCTTCACGCACCCGCGCCGCGACAACCGTGCTGGCGATTCGCGAGATGGCTCAGCGTTTCGGCCTGCTGGATAAAGTGACCATCACCTCAAGTTCGCGCGAAGTGTTGAAAGCCGCGCTGGACCTGGTGCCGGACGTGTCCCGCGGATTGGTGGCCGAGTACGCCTGGCTCGACCCGTTGAAGGTCGCGCAAAGCTATGGCTGTGAGATTCTGGCGCTGAACTGGACCCTGTGTACGCCGGAACGCCTGCAAAAGGCGCAGCGGCAGGGGCTGCATGTGTCGGTATGGACAGTCAACGAGCCCGCGCTGATGCGCAGACTCGCCGACTTCGGCGTTGACAGCCTGATTACAGACTTTCCCGGTTTGGCCAGCGCCACGCTCGAGAATTGCTGAAATCGGTCTCCCCGGCCGGCTCAGGCCACCGGCCGGAGCCGCTCAAAAAAGCCGGTTGAGGCCATCGTACGCCGCTACCCGATAGGCTTCGGCCATGGTCGGGTAGTTGAACGTCGTGTTGACGAAGTACTTCAGCGTGTTCAGTTCGCCCGGCTGGCTCATGATCGCCTGACCGATGTGAACAATCTCCGACGCCTGATATCCGAAGCAGTGAACGCCCAGCACTTCCAGGGTCTCGCGGTGGAACAGGATCTTCAGCATGCCCTGAGGTTCGCCGGCGATCTGTGCACGCGCCATGCTCTTGAAGAACGCCTTGCCCACTTCGTACGGCACTTTGGCTTGGGTCAGCTCCTGCTCGTTCTTGCCGATCGAGCTGATCTCCGGAATGGTGTAGATGCCAGTCGGCACGTCATTCACAAAGCGCCAGCTGTTGTTATCGACGATGCTGCCAGCGGCCGAACGGCCCTGGTCGTGCGCGGCACTGGCCAGGCTCGGCCAGCCGATCACATCACCGGCACCGTAAATGTTCGGCACGCAGGTGCGGTAGGCTTCGTCGACTTCGATCTGGCCACGGCTGTTGACCTTCACGCCGATGTTTTCCAGACCCAACTGATCGGTGTTGCCGGTACGACCGTTGCACCAGAGCAAGGCGTCGGCCTTGATCTTCTTGCCGGACTTGAGGTGCAGGATCACACCGTTGTCCACACCTTCGACGCGGTCGTAGTCTTCGTTGTGGCGAACCGTGATGTTGTTGTTGCTGAAGTGGTAGCTCAGGGCCTGGGAAATTTCCGAGTCGAGGAAGCTCAGCAACTGACCACGGTTATCCACCAGCTCAACCAATACACCCAGGCCACTGAAGATCGAGGCGTATTCGCAGCCGATCACGCCAGCGCCATAAACGATGAGTTTGCGCGGGGTGTGGCCGAGGCTGAGGATGGTGTCGCTATCGTAGATACGCGGGTGATGGAAATCGATGTCCGCCGGGCGATACGGGCGCGAACCGGTGGCGATGATGATGTGCTTGGCGACCAGCTTTTCGACCACGCCATTGGCGCAGACTACTTCGATGGTTTGCTCGTCGGCGAAGCTGCCAGTACCGAAGAACACGTCGACACGGTTACGGGCGTAGTAGCCGGTGCGCGAAGCGACTTGTTTGGAAATGACTTTTTCAGCGCTTTTCAGCACATCCGGGAACGAGAACCAGCGCGGCTCACCAATGGCCCGGAACATCGGGTTGGTGTTGAACTGCATGATCTGCCGGACCGAGTGACGCAGGGCCTTTGACGGAATGGTGCCCAAGTGGGTGCAGTTACCGCCGACCTGGCGACGGCTATCGACCATCGCCACCTTGCGCCCTGCTTTAGCGGCGTTCATTGCCGCGCCTTCTCCCGCCGGGCCGGAACCCAGCACCACCACGTCGTAGTTGTAGACAGCCATGCGTACTCCTCAGAACAGGCCGCGGCGCCCTCGGCACCTGCGGCTAAATCACGCCATCTGCGGCGTGAAGGAACAATTTGGGGCCAATGCAGAACCCGGACACAGTCTATAGAAGCGTCAACGCCGGGCACATTAACCCTTGGTCGCGTCGTAGGCTAGTTTTGCCTGCACTACAACGCCAGTCTTTCAATGCGCGAATCGCCGCGATCATTCGGTTTTGCCGGCACTGAGCCGCTCAAAAGCCTGATTGGCTCGTGTGACAAAACCTGTATCGGCACGAATCACAAAAAATGCGCCGATATCGTGTTTTTCTGCGTAGTCCCAACCCTGTTCGGGGCCGAGAATCAGCAACAGCGTCGATAAGCCATCGGCCATCAACGCGGAAGGATTAATTACCGTGACGGATGCCAGGGTGTGCGAGACCGGTGCACCGGTACGAGCATCGAAGGTGTGGGAATAGCGCCGGCCATCCTGTTGAAAATAATTGCGGTAGTCGCCGGAAGTGGACAGACCGTAGCCGTCGACCGCGATGATTTTTTGCGCGACCTGCTGATCGTCACGGGGCTCTTCCAGCGCGATCTTCCAGGGCGAGCCATCGAGCTTCTTGCCCGACGCCTTGAGCTCCCCGGTGGCTTCGGCGAGGTAATCGTGGATGCCCATCGCTTCCAGTCTTGCGGCAATCGTGTCGACGGCGTAACCGGCGGCGATGCTGTTGAAGTCGACTTCGACGGCGGCGTCCTTGCACAGTTGATCACGGTCGATGCGCAGGTGCTGATAACCGACTCGTTGCCTGACATCAGCCAGCGCCTGGGCGCTGGGGACTTTTTCTTCACGAGCCTGCGGGCCGAACCCCCAGAGATTGAGCAGCGGCTCCACGGTCAGGTCGTAGGCGCCTTCGCTTTGCTCCGAAAGTTGCTCACCAAAGCGGATCAGCTTGAGGACCGGCGCGGGCATTTTCTGACAGCGATTGGCGGGCAAATCGTTGAAGCGTTCGATGTCGGAGTCGCTGCGGTAGGTCGACAGTTGTTGATCGACCTCAGCGAGGATTTTTTCAACTTGGGCCTGGACGGCGTTCGCAGCAGGAAGACCGGCGTGACGTACGTACTTGATCGAATAGGTGCTGCCCATGGTCGGGCCACCGAAGCTTTCCATGGAATCGCCGTTGCCGCAGCCTGATAACGCGGCGATCAATATCAAGCATCCGCACAGCCGCCATTTCGACAAAACCTGTATCCCCCTGAAGTTTTACCTGGCACACCGCCAAGGCCAGCCATTATGCGACACAAACGTTGAAGCGTTGATCGCAAACGGTAATTCACTCCAGTGCGCAATTCATACCGGCTAATGGCTATATCGTTTAAGCAGCACCCTAACTAGTTGTTGCCTATCCATCTTCATACACATATCGTTACAAAGTTGTTCGCCGAAGGAGCCTGCCTTCATGGCGGCGGCGAGGACGCGTCTAGACCAAGGATTTACAACAAGACAACTAAAAGTGAGTACGTATACATGTCCTCGAATACGGGCAAAGGCAAAGCGATTTTTCGCGTTGTCAGCGGTAACTTTCTCGAAATGTTCGACTTTATGGTCTACGGCTTCTACGCCACGGCCATCGCCAAAACCTTCTTCCCCGCCGACAGCGCCTTCGCTTCCCTGATGTTGTCACTGGCCACCTTTGGTGCCGGCTTCCTGATGCGTCCGTTGGGGGCCATATTCCTAGGCGCCTACATTGACCGTCATGGCCGTCGCAAAGGACTGATCATCACCCTGGCAATGATGGCTGCCGGCACAGTGCTGATTGCTTGCGTGCCAGGTTATGCCACGCTGGGTGTAGCGGCGCCGCTGATCGTGCTGTTTGGCCGATTGCTGCAAGGCTTCTCGGCCGGCGTGGAATTGGGCGGCGTGTCGGTGTACCTCGCTGAAATCTCCACACCGGGCCGCAAAGGCTTCTTCGTCAGTTGGCAGTCTGCCAGTCAACAAGCCGCAGTGGTGTTCGCCGGCCTGTTGGGTGTGGGTCTGAACCACTGGCTCAGCCCGGAACAAATGGGTGACTGGGGCTGGCGTGTGCCGTTCCTGATCGGCTGCATGATCGTGCCGGTGATCTTCGTGATTCGCCGCTCGCTGGAAGAAACCCCGGAGTTCCAAGCGCGCACACATCGCCCTACCCTGCGGGACATCCTCCGTTCGATCAGTCAGAACTTCGGCATCGTTATCGCCGGCATGGCGCTGGTGGTGATGACCACTGTGTCGTTCTACCTGATCACCGCCTATACACCGACCTTCGGCAAAGCCGAGCTGCATTTGTCGGATCTGGATGCGCTGCTGGTAACGGTGTGCATCGGGCTGTCGAACTTCTTCTGGCTGCCGGTGATGGGCGCGCTGTCCGACAAGATTGGCCGTAAACCCCTGCTGTTGGCGGCGACGATTCTGGCGATTCTCACGGCTTACCCTGCCCTGTCGTGGCTAGTGGCGAACCCGAGTTTCAGCCATTTGCTGATCGTCGAGTTGTGGTTGTCGTTCCTGTATGGCTCGTACAACGGCGCCATGGTGGTGGCCCTGACCGAAATCATGCCGGTGGAAGTTCGTACGACCGGTTTCTCGCTGGCCTACAGCCTGGCGACTGCGACCTTTGGTGGTTTTACACCGGCGGCCTGCACTTATCTGATCCATGTGCTGGACAACAAGGCTGCACCGGGGATCTGGCTCAGTGGCGCGGCGGTGCTGGGCTTGATTGCCACGCTGGTGTTGTTCCGCGGTAATCGGCATGAGTTGCGGACTGCGCAGGCGTCAGTCGTCCGCGGCGCTTGACAGACCGCAATCGCTAGCAGGCTAGCTCCCACACTGGATCTGTGGCGTTCACAAGTCCTCTGTGGGAGCTAGCCTGCTAGCGATGAGGCCAGTGCAGGCAACAAAGACCCAACAGACACACAAACAAAAACGCCCCGACCTAGGTCGGGGCGTTTTCATGTGCAGCTAATGAAGCTTAGCGCGGGAAAGCTGGCGGGTTTACACCGGCCATGTCTTCCATCACGCGAACCACCTGGCAGCTGTAACCGAATTCGTTGTCGTACCAAACGTACAGAACAACGCGGTTGTCTTGGGTGATGGTCGCTTCAGCGTCCACAACGCCTGCGTGGCGCGAGCCAACGAAGTCGGTGGAAACCACTTCCTGCGAGTTGACGTAGTCGATTTGCTTATGCAGATCGGAGTGCAACGCCATGTAGCGCAGGTACTCGTTCATCTCTTCACGGGTAGCGGCTTTCTCAAGGTTCAGGTTGAGAATGGCCATCGACACGTTTGGCGTCGGAACGCGGATCGCGTTACCGGTCAGCTTGCCAGCCAGCTCAGGCAGGGCCTTGGCAGCAGCAGTGGCAGCACCGGTCTCGGTGATGACCATGTTCAACGCGGCGCTACGACCACGGCGATCGCCTTTGTGGAAGTTGTCGATCAGGTTCTGGTCGTTGGTGTACGAGTGAACGGTTTCGACGTGGCCATTGATGATGCCGAACTTGTCGTTGACAGCCTTCAGCACCGGCACGATGGCGTTGGTGGTGCAGGAAGCGGCCGAAACGATCTTGTCATCAGCGGTGATTTCACCGTGGTTGATGCCGTGAACGATGTTCTTCAGCTTGCCTTTGCCAGGCGCGGTCAGCACGACGCGGTCGATACCCGGGCAGGACAGATGCTGGCCCAGGCCCTCGGCGTCACGCCATACGCCGGTGTTGTCCACCAGCAATGCGTCTTTGATGCCGTACTGGGTGTAATCCACCTCAGTCGGGTTTTTCGCGTAGATCACCTGGATCAGGTTGCCGTTGGCGGTGATGGTGTTGTTGGCTTCATCGATAGTGATGGTGCCATCGAACGGACCATGAACCGAATCACGACGCAGCAGGCTTGCACGCTTGACCAGATCGTTCTCGGCGCCCTTGCGGACAACGATGGCGCGCAGACGCAGGCCGTCGCCACCACCGGTTTTCTCGATCAGGATACGCGCCAGCAGACGGCCGATACGACCGAAGCCGTAGAGAACCACGTCAGTGCCTTTGCGAGCGGCAACGTTCTGTTGGCCAACCACGTCAGCCAGTTCTTCACGGACGAACTGCTCGGCAGTACGGCCATTGCCTTCGGCCTTGAACTTGACGGCAAGCTTGCCCAGGTCGACCGAAGCGGCGCCGAGCTTGAGCTCGCTCATTGCTTTGAGCAGCGGGAATGTTTCGTGGACGGACAGTTCGCTGTCATCGGACTGGCGGTGACGAGCAAAGCGATGAGCTTTGAGAATCGCAATGACTGAACGGTTGATCAGGCTGCGGCCATAGATCGAGCTCACCACGTTGTTATTGCGGTAGAGCTGACCGATAAGCGGAATCATCGCTTCTGCGAGTGCTTCACGGTCGATCCATTCACCAAGACACTGGTCGGGCTTCTGAGTCACGGGAACCTTCCACATGTAGGGGCAGAAAAAAGGGGCTACATTATGCCGCCGAGTGCCTCCCGTAGCAATGCGCGCCTGTCGTGCGATCCGTAACAAATTCCTGTTCAAAAAAATCACGCATCGCTAAAGCCCAGTAAATCCGCGGCTTTCAGCGCAGTCAATTTTTTGGAGATACCGCTGTCTTATCCGTAACCCTCCGTAACACTCGATCGATTTGCCACTACATAATCGTCAATTTCGAGTAAAAACCGGCGGTATTTTGTCTTTACCACTACATTTCGCCAAACCTGCGTAATAGACACACTAGCAACTGACAGGCGGCACCCGGGGCCGCTACAATTACCGACTTTGTCGCAACGCTTGGAGCTCAACCTTCCGTGCCCGTTCTGCGTCTACCGCTTCTCCCTGCCGCGGCAGGTAAACAGCACTGGGGCAACTTGCCCGGTGCCGCCCTGAGCCTGGCCATCGCCGAGGCCGCCAGCGCTGCCAAGCGCTTTACCCTGCTCCTGACCGCCGATAGCCAAAGTGCCGAACGGTTGGAACAGGAGCTGAGTTTCTTCGCCCCGGATTTGCCGGTGTTGCATTTCCCGGACTGGGAAACCCTGCCCTACGATTTGTTTTCGCCACACCAGGACATCATTTCCCAGCGCATCGCCGCCCTTTATCGATTGCCGGAACTGAGCCACGGCGTGCTGGTAGTACCGATCACCACAGCCCTGCATCGCCTGGCGCCGACCAAATTCCTGCTCGGTAGCAGCCTCGTTCTGGATGTCGGTCAGAAGCTCGACGTCGAACAAATGCGCACCCGACTGGAAGCCAGCGGCTATCGCTACGTCGATACGGTTTACGAACACGGTGAATTCACCGTGCGTGGTTCGCTGATCGATCTGTTCCCGATGGGCAGCAAACTGCCCTTCCGCATCGATCTGTTCGACGATGAAATCGAGACGCTTCGTACATTCGATCCGGAAAACCAGCGCTCCATCGACAAAGTGGACACCGTTCGCCTGTTGCCCGCGCGGGAGTTCCCGCTGCAGAAAGACGCGGTCACACGCTTCAAGGCACGCTTTCGTGAACGCTTCGATGTCGACTTCCGGCGCTGCCCGATCTTTCAGGACTTAAGCAGCGGGATCACGCCGGCCGGTATCGAGTATTACCTGCCGCTATTCTTCGATGACACCTCGACGCTGTTCGATTACCTGCCTCAGGACACGCAAGTGTTCTCCTTGCCGGGCATCGAGCAGGCGGCGGAAAACTTCTGGAACGACGTGCGTAATCGCTACGAAGAGCGTCGCGTCGATCCATCCCGTCCTTTATTGCCTCCGGCCGAACTGTTCCTGCCGGTGGAAGATTGCTTCGCCCGCCTGAAAAACTGGCCACGGGTGGTGGCCAGTCAACAGGACGTGGAAACCGGTGTCGGCCGCGAGCGCTTTCCGGCGCGCGAATTACCGAACCTGGCCATCGAAGCCAAGGCCAACCAGCCGCTGGCGGCGCTGGCCGGCTTCCTCGACGAGTTCCCCGGACGCGTGCTGTTCACCGCCGAGTCCGCGGGTCGTCGCGAAGTGCTGCTGGAATTGCTCGAACGCCTGAAGCTACGACCGAAAACCGTCGACAGCTGGCCGGACTTCGTGGCGAGCAAGGAGCGCCTGGCAATCACCATCGCGCCGCTCGACGAAGGCCTGGTGCTGGACGATCCGGCCCTGGCGCTGGTCGCCGAAAGCCCGCTGTTCGGGCAGCGCGTGATGCAACGCCGTCGCCGCGAAAAACGCGCCGATGCCAACAATGATGCGGTCATCAAGAACCTCACCGAGCTGCGCGAAGGCGCGCCGGTGGTTCATATCGATCACGGCGTCGGTCGTTACCTGGGACTTGCGACCCTCGAAATCGACAATCAGGCCGCCGAATTCCTGACCCTGCAATACGCCGAGGGCGCCAAGCTTTACGTGCCGGTAGCCAACCTGCACCTGATCGCGCGTTACACCGGCAGCGACGATGCTCTGGCCCCGTTGCATCGACTTGGCTCCGAAACCTGGCAGAAAGCCAAGCGCAAAGCCGCCGAACAGGTGCGCGATGTGGCTGCCGAGTTGCTCGACATTTATGCCCGTCGCGCTGCTCGCGAAGGTTATGCCTTCGAAGACCCGAAAGCCGATTACGCGACATTCAGCGCTGGCTTCCCGTTCGAAGAAACGCCAGACCAGCAAACCACCATCGACGCCGTACGCGCCGACATGCTCGCGCCGAAGCCGATGGATCGACTGGTCTGCGGCGACGTTGGTTTCGGCAAGACCGAAGTTGCAATGCGCGCCGCGTTCATCGCCGTGCATGGCGGTCGCCAGGTGGCGATCCTGGTGCCGACCACCCTGCTCGCCCAGCAGCATTACAACAGCTTCCGCGACCGCTTCGCCGACTGGCCAGTGACCGTGGAAGTCATGAGCCGCTTCAAGTCGACCAAGGAAGTGAACGCAGCGGTCGCAGACCTTGCCGAAGGCAAGATCGACATCGTCATCGGCACGCACAAGCTGCTGCAGGATGACGTGAAAATCAAAAACCTGGGGCTGGTGATCATCGACGAAGAACACCGCTTTGGTGTCCGTCAAAAAGAACAGCTCAAGGCCCTGCGCAGCGAAGTCGATATCCTGACCCTGACCGCCACGCCGATTCCGCGCACGCTGAACATGGCGGTGTCGGGCATGCGTGACCTGTCGATCATCGCCACGCCGCCGGCACGTCGGCTCTCGGTGCGCACCTTCGTCATGGAGCAGAACAAGAGCACGGTCAAAGAGGCCCTGCTGCGTGAGCTGTTGCGTGGCGGCCAGGTCTATTACCTGCACAACGACGTGAAGACCATCGAGAAATGCGCCGCCGACCTCGCCGAACTGGTGCCGGAAGCACGGATCGGCATCGGCCACGGACAGATGCGCGAGCGTGATCTCGAACAGGTGATGAGCGACTTCTATCACAAGCGCTTCAACGTGCTGATTGCCTCGACCATCATCGAGACCGGCATCGACGTGCCGAGCGCCAACACCATCATCATCGAGCGTGCCGACAAGTTCGGCCTGGCGCAGTTGCACCAGTTGCGCGGTCGGGTCGGTCGCAGCCACCACCAGGCTTACGCGTATCTACTGACGCCGCCGCGCCAACAAATCACCCCGGATGCGGAAAAACGCCTGGAAGCAATCGCCAACACCCAGGACCTCGGCGCGGGCTTCGTCCTCGCGACCAACGACCTGGAAATCCGTGGTGCGGGCGAACTGCTGGGCGACGGTCAAAGCGGTCAGATCCAGGCCGTCGGTTTCACGCTGTACATGGAGATGCTTGAGCGCGCGGTGAAGTCGATCCGCAAGGGCGAGCAACCGAACCTCGATCAGCCGCTCGGCGGTGGCCCGGAAGTCAACCTGCGAGTCCCGGCGTTGATTCCCGAAGCCTATTTGCCGGACGTGCATGCCCGACTGATTCTCTACAAACGCATCGCCTCGGCCACTGACGAGGAAGGCCTCAAGGACCTGCAGGTGGAGATGATCGATCGTTTCGGCCTGTTGCCTGAACCAACCAAGAACCTGATGCGCATCACGGCGTTGAAGTTGCAGGCCGAACTACTGGGCATCAAGAAAGTCGATGGCGGCCCGCAAGGCGGTCGAATCGAGTTTGCGGCGCAAACACCGGTCGACCCGCTGACGCTGATCAAACTGATTCAAGGCCAGCCCAAACGCTACAAATTCGAAGGCGCCACGATGTTTAAATTCATGGTCCCGATGGAAAGCCCGCAAGAGCGCTTTAATACTGTAGAGGCGCTGCTTGAATGCCTCATCCCGAAAACTGCTTGAAGGACGCCGCATGCGCCTGTTTCGTTTACTGACTTTGCTGACAACGGTGTTGATAACATCGTTCGTCCCGACGGCGTTTGCCGATGACCTGTATCAGATTGAAATGATTCTGATCCGGCAGAACTCCGTTCCCGCCATTGTCAGCAAAGCCGCACCCGAAGACTGGGCTGCCGGCGCCCAACGCATCAACCCCGACAGCTTGCGCACGCCGAGCCTCAATAGCGAAGTGGCAAAACTCACCGCCAGCACGGAATACACGGTGTTGCTGCACAAGGCCTGGCAACAGACCCTGGGCGAAGCAGCCAGTAAAGTTGCGATCAACGACGGCAAGGAACAGTTCGGCCAGTTCCCGATCGAAGGCACCCTGACCCTGAAACTGGGGCGTTTCACCGACGTCGACGCCGACTTCTGGGTCAACCAGATTGACGCCAACGGCCTGGTGACCGCCAGCGAACGCCTGAAGCAGAACAGTCACACCAAGAACGGCCAGCTGAATTTCCTCGACAACGGCCACTTGGCCATGCTGATCAAGATCACCTCGCTGACCGTCCCTGCGCCTCGGCCAGTCCCCGATGAAATTCCGGACTGATTGAAGTCCTTATGGCCCCGACCCTGAGCAAACCCCTGGCACCTTCCTGGGTCAGCCGATTCAAGGAACAAAGCCTGGAGCGCGGCCGCCGCTACGCGCTGGAGAACCGCGTCAGGATTGTCGAGGCCGGCGATGCAACGATCCTCGCTGCGTGCGAAGGCTCTGGCGGTAACGTCTACCGTCAGACCATTCGCCTGCGCGAATCAGCCAAATCCACGCTGCTGATGGTCGATGCGACATGCACATGCCCGGTGCACAGCAACTGCAAGCATTGCGCGGCGGTGTTGCTGAAGGTTCAGGAAACCCTGGCCTACCCCGCCGCCGCGCAAGATGCCGAGCTGCTGGAAAAACTTCAGGCGGTGCTGGAAAACCGTAGCCCCAAGGCGCCGCCACAAGTGCTGGTGGAGAACGTGCAACCGGTGCCGCGCCTGTGGCTGGCAAGCATCGAGTTCAGCGCCTTCGAACCACGCAACGGCAAGATGCAGCGCTACATCCAGCATCGCGCGGCGTTGTCGTTCAGCTATCTGGATGAGTACGTCAGCGGGCAGAAGAATGCCGACATCCTGATCCGTCAGGAAACCCAGACGCTGCGGATAAAGCGCCACCCCGAAGTCGAACAGGCCTACAGGGAACAGCTGCGAATTCTTGGCTTCAAAGTCGCCACCCGACAAAGCAAAGCCTTGCCGGAAAGCGCCGGCGAACTCTATGAGATGGTCAACGACAGCGCCTGGCTGACCTTCACCCTCAATGAGCTACCGAAACTGCGCACCCAGGGCTGGGAGCTGCAGATCGACGAAGATTTCGGTTTCGACCTGACGGCCGTGGACGATTGGTACGCCACCGTTGAACAGGCGCCGGAGCGCGACTGGTTCGATCTGGAGCTGGGGATCATCGTCAACGGCGAGCGACTGAGCCTGCTGCCGATCCTGCTGAACCTGATGCGCTCCCACACCGAAATCCTCAACCCGGAACGCCTCGCCCGCCGTCGTGATGACGAACTGATTTTGGTGAACATCCCCAATCGCCCGAATTCCGAGTACGGCCCCTTGCAGGTCGCCCTGCCCTTCGGCCGATTGAAACCGGTGCTGGCGACCCTCGGCGAGTTTTATCTGCAGGAACCCGGCGAAACCACATTGCGCCTGAGCAAGGCCGATGCCATACGCCTGAACCCACTGGAAGACATGCCTTTGCTGTGGGAAGGCGGCGAGCAGATCCGCACCTTTGCCCAGCGCCTGCGCGACATCAAAGACTACACCGCTGCCGCGCCAGAAGGCTTGAATGCGACCTTGCGTCCGTATCAGCTCGAAGGCCTGAGCTGGATGCAGTCGTTGCGGCAACTGGAAGTCGGCGGAATTCTCGCGGACGACATGGGCCTGGGCAAAACCCTGCAAACCCTGGCGCACATTCTCAGCGAAAAAATCGCCGGACGCCTCGACAGACCGTGCATGGTGGTAATGCCCACCAGCCTGATCCCGAACTGGCTGGATGAAGCGGCGCACTTCACGCCGCAGCTAAACGTACTGGCGCTGTACGGTGCCAGTCGGAAAAAGCATTTCGACACCCTGGCCGATTACGACCTGATCCTGACCACCTATGCATTGCTGCCCAAAGACATCGAACGACTGGCGGCGCAGCCGCTACACGTGCTGGTGCTGGACGAAGCGCAATACATCAAAAACCCCAACAGCAAGGCCGCCCATGCTGCCCGCGAGTTGAACGCGCGCCAGCGCCTGTGCCTGAGTGGTACGCCGCTGGAAAACCACTTGGGCGAACTGTGGTCGCTGTTTCACTTCCTCTTGCCTGGCTGGCTCGGTGACGTCAAAAGCTTCAACCGCGATTACCGAGTGCCCATCGAAAAGCGTGCCAGCGAAATCAGGCTTCAGCATCTGAACGGTCGGATCAAACCGTTCCTGTTGCGCAGGACCAAGGAACAAGTCGCAACGGAATTGCCGCCCAAGACCGAAATCATCCATTGGGTCGAACTCAACGAAGCACAGCGCGATGTATACGAAACCATGCGCCTGGCGATGGACAAGAAAGTCCGCGACGAAATCACCCGCAAAGGCGTGGCGCGCAGTCAGATCATCATTCTTGAGGCGCTGCTGAAGCTGCGTCAGGTGTGCTGCGATTTGCGCTTGGTCAACGATGCTGTATTGCCCACTCGCGGCAGCACGTCGGGCAAGCTCGACAGTTTGATGGAAATGCTTGAGGAATTGTTTGAGGAAGGTCGGCGGATTCTGCTGTTTTCGCAGTTCACCTCGATGCTGGCGCTCATCGAAGTGGAGCTGACTAAGCGCGGCGTTGAATATGCACTGCTGACCGGACAGACCCGAGACCGACGTGCGCCGGTGAAAGACTTCCAGAGTGGTAAGCGTCAGATCTTTCTGATCAGCTTGAAGGCTGGTGGTGTTGGTTTGAACCTGACCGAAGCGGATACGGTGATTCACTACGATCCGTGGTGGAACCCGGCGACGGAAAACCAGGCGACTGACCGGGCGTATCGCATCGGCCAGGAGAAACCGGTGTTCGTCTACAAGATGATTGCCCGCGGAACGGTGGAAGAGAAGATTCAGCACCTGCAAAAGGAAAAATCCGATCTGGCGGCCGGCGTGCTGGACGGACGTCAGACCGGAGACTGGAAGTTGCAGAGCGATGATATCGAAGCGTTGTTTGCGCCATTGCCGGACAAGCTGGAGAAGCGCTGAAACGCCGGTGCCTGATAGATTGCATTCGCGAGCAGGCTCGCTCCCACATTGGATTTGGATTGCCCGCAATACCGGGGACAGCATCAAACCATTGTGGGAGCGAGCCTGCTCGCGAAGAGGCCCTCACTCATAAACTATTGATCAAGATTTGAGACCAGGCAGCGGCGCAAACAACGCCTCGATATCACTCTGCTCAAGCTTCAACCCGCCTGTCGTCCCGCCCTCAAGCACCGCCCCTGCCAACGCAGCCTTCTCCTGCTGCAACGCCTGTATTTTTTCTTCCACGGTGCCACGGGCAATCAGCTTGTAGACGAACACGGGTTTGTTTTGCCCGATTCTGTAGGCACGGTCGGTCGCCTGATTTTCTACCGCAGGGTTCCACCAGGGGTCGAAATGAATCACCGTGTCCGCAGCCGTCAAATTCAGGCCTGTACCCCCGGCCTTCAAGCTAATCAGAAACAGCGGCACTTTACCGCTCTGGAAATCCTTGACCGGCGTCCGCCGATCCGTCGTTTCACCCGTCAGCAATGAATAACCGTAGCCACGCTGCTGCAACTCCTCCTCGATCAACGCCAGCATCGAGGTGAACTGCGAAAACAGCAAAATCTTACGACCTTCGCTGAGCAACTCTTCCAGCATCTCCATCAAGCTGACCAGTTTCCCACTGCCTGATCGAAGAGCCTTTGCCGTGATCGGCATGTTGATCAAGCGCAAATCGCAGCAGACCTGACGCAACTTGAGTAACGCATCGAGGATGATGATTTGACTGCGGCCGACGCCACTGCGCGCGATTTCGTCCCGGACCTTTTTGTCCATCGCCACGCGCACGGTTTCATACACATCCCGCTGCCCATCGCTGAGATCAACCCAGTGGATGATTTCAGTCTTGGGCGGCAATTCCGTGGCGACCTGATCTTTCTTGCGACGCAGCAAAAAGGGTTTTATCCGCGCGTTCAAATGTTGCATCCGCTCACTGTTGCCGTGTTTTTCAATCGGCGTGCGGTAGTCGCGATTGAAGGTTTTGCTGTCGCCAAGCCAACCGGGCAGTAAAAAGTGAAATTGGGACCAGAGCTCGCCGAGGTGGTTTTCCAGCGGTGTGCCACTCAGGCAAAGCCGTTGACGTGCCTGTAGATCACGGGCGGCCTGAGCCGCTTTGCTGATCGGGTTCTTGATGTTCTGCGCCTCATCGAGAATCAGCACACTCCAGACCTGAGGCTGTAAAACCGCTAGATCCCGCGACAACAGTGCGTAGGTGGTCAACACCAGGTCATATTCGGCCAGGCTGGCAAAGTCTTTTTGCCGTGCCGTGCCATGCAGCGCCAACACCTTCAATTGCGGAGTAAAGCGCTGTGACTCGTCTAGCCAGTTGGGGATCAGGCTGGTGGGCATCACGGCAAGTGCCGGACGATCAAGCCGCCCGGCCTGCTTTTCCGTCAGTAGGTGAGCCAGGGTTTGCAGGGTTTTCCCCAGCCCCATGTCGTCGCCGAGAATGCCACCGACTTCCAGCTCCCGAAGGGTTTGCATCCAGTTAAGACCTTCCAGCTGATAGGGCCGCAGTGTCGCTTTCAAGCCCTCGGGCGCAGAGACATGAACATGGTTCGACTCTCGCAGACGCTTCGCAAAACTACGCAGTCGTTCACCGCCCTGCCAAACCAGCGGGACACCTTCCAGTGCACTGAGGCGCGCGGCATCCGGCAAACTCAAACGCAATGAATCACCTTGATGCCCCCCCAGGTACAACTCGCCCAGGGTGGCCATAAGCGGTTTTATCCGACCATAGGGCAGCGCGACTTTGCCATGGGGTTTGGCTCCGAAACGCCCATCACCCAGGCCAATCAGCAACAATTCGTCATCGTTGCGTTGGGCCAGAGTTGCAGGATCCATCAACTGTGGCTGGCTACGCAGCAAATGCAGCAATATCGGCAGCAGGCTGTGGCGCTCGCCGTTGACCACGATGCCCAGTTGCAGGTCAAACCACTGATGCCCCGACTCTTCCTCGACTTGCGCATACCACTCTTCTACGGGCTGCACGTTAAAGTGGAATTTATCGCCGATCTCGATCAGCCAGTTTTTCTCCCTCAGCGCCGGAACCCCCTCCTGCGCAAAGGCAAGCCAGGCTGCGTCATCCGCCAGGGTGAACATTTCGCCGGGACGGTCCAGGCTGCTTTTGCGCGTGGCCTTTTTGAAACCATGCTTTTGCAGGGCCTGACGCAGCGCTTTCTCCGCGAAGGGGTTGCGCTGTATACGCTGGGTTTCAGTCCCGGAAAGGATTAACACTTCCGGATTTCTGTCCGACGTCGGATGGCCGTTGTAAGTGATCGCCAATGCGGCACGATGCTCCGGCTCATACTTCCAGTTTTTGTAGCGCATGCCGCTATTGAGCGTCAGGTGCGCTTCGGGAAAAATGTCATCGATCACCCGCTCCGTCAGCCTTTGCGGTGGAGCAACTTTCGTCGAGGCACTCATCCGATGGCTGAATTGCATGGCCTGACCCGCCGGGATTTCCGGAGCCAAAGTCAGGTGACAAGCCAGTTTGTCATCCAGCTCGCTGAATAGCGGCCCTACTTGCAGCCGCTCGCGATCCAGATAATACAAGGGCTCCAGGGCCAGAATTGTTTCTACTGGGGCCGTTTCACTGCCCCATTGCGGGCGAAAACTGCCATTGGTTTGTTCGGCCCAGGAAAAGTGCCCCGCTCTTCTCATTCCCGGCGTCAGGGGCTGCGGTTGTTCGAGATCAAGGAAAAGTCGCGAGGTTCGCAACAGCATTTCGATAAGTTCGGCGCCACTGCTGCTTTCCAGGGGGTAGCCGGAGTAATAGGCGTGGTGGGAGTGAACGGCGACTAACAGCCTGGCGATTCGAAGATCCAACTCGGTCAGGTAACCGGGCTGGCGTATGAGTGTGTCCGACAGCGAGTACATCGACCTGATGTCTTGAAAACGGCCATCCTTTAGCTGACGCGCCTTGAAAACCTCCAGCGTCCATTTCCCGGCGACGGACGTTGCCTTGAGTTTGTAGAGCAGGCGCGCATTTGTCCCCACCGCCGGCTCAACGGGCGTCTTGTCTGTAGAAGGAATTGCGTCGAGCCAGCGCTCCAATTCGCGATTCAGGTGGACCTGAACGGCGCTTTCAGGCTGTTGACCGTGATGATCTTGCAGGTGATAGATAACTGCAGCGCAGTGCTTGCAATTGAACATGACAGGACAGGAACAAACGCATCGAAGCTCTTCTTGCCCCTGCAGAGATTCAGAGAGCTCAATGACTTGCTCATACACCTGCGATTTGGAGCCGACGCACGATGCGACAATCATCGAATCGTCGATCTGATGGATCGTTACCCGATCCTCATCCGCATAACTGCGGGCCTTCTCGAGAGCGCGATGACTGAACACTTCTGCCCAACGAAGCGTATGAAGTTGCTTGGTTATTGTCGTCATAAATCAACGTCGCTTGAAATCAGTACGGCAGCCGGACATTTCATCAGGACGGAATTCAACCCGCCAATACCCGCGCCAATGTCGACTTCACCTTACCCATCCCGTCATGCAACGCCTGCTCGATCTGGGCCATGGTGATCACCGCCGAGGACTTGCCTGCTGCCGGGTTTACCACCAGCGCCAGACAGGCGTAATCGAGTTCTAGTTCACGCGCCAACGCCGCTTCCGGCATGCCGGTCATGCCGACGATGTCGCAGCCGTCACGCTCCAGTTTCGCGATTTCAGCAACGGTTTCCAGGCGAGGACCTTGAGTGCAGGCGTACACGCCTTGATCGCTGTAGCCAACGCCTTCAGCCGCCAGCGCCGCAATCAATTGCTGACGCAGTGATTCGCTGTAGGGGTAGCTGAAGTCGATGTGAGTGACGTGTTCCAGGTTATCGGCGAAATAGGTGTGTTCACGGCCGCTGGTGTAGTCGATCAGTTGGTGCGGCACGCAAAAATGCCCGGTGCCCATCGCCGCGTGAATCCCGCCCACGGCATTGACCGCCAGGATCGCTTCGGCGCCAGCCTGCTTCAGCGCCCAGAGGTTGGCGCGGTAGTTCACCTGATGCGGCGGAAACCGATGCGGGTGACCGTGACGCGCGAGAAACAGCACTTCCTTGCCCGCGTACTCACCGATCTGCACCTCAGCCGAAGGGGCGCCGTAAGGAGTGTCCACCGCCAGCGACTGACGAATGTTCAGGCCTTCGAGCTGAGTCAGGCCGGTGCCACCGATAATCGCGTAAACCGTCATAACGAAAAGTCCTTAATCAATCAGTTGGGCTTCTTTGAGCGCGCCGACAGCGGCGAGCCAGCGCGGGTCTTGACGGTATTCGGTGCCGGCGAATGACTGCCCGCGCATCCGCGCGATACGCGGCGACGGCTTGACCCTCATGCGTTGGGCGGCGCTCAGCGCCAACTCCGCGGCCGCACGGTCATTGCACACCAGGCCCATGTCGCAACCGGCAGTCAGCGCGGCTTCGATTCGACTGGCCGCATCGCCGACCACGTGGGCGCCCGCCATGGAAAGATCATCACTGAAGATAACCCCGTCGAACTGCAACTCGCCACGCAGGATGTCTTGCAACCAGCGTCGGGAGAAACCGGCTGGCTGGGAATCAACCTGTGGATAAATCACATGCGCCGGCATGACGGCAGCCAGTTGCTTGCTCAGTCGAGAAAACGGCACCAGGTCTTTGGCGCGGATCTCGTCGAGACTGCGTTCGTCGGTAGGAATAGCGACGTGGGAGTCTGCCTCGGCCCAGCCGTGACCCGGAAAATGCTTACCTGTGGCGGCCATGCCGGCACTGTTCATTCCGCGGATGAAGGCACCGGCCAGAAGCGCAGCGCGCTCCGGGTCACCTTCAAAGGAACGGGTACCGACAACGACGCTGCGCTGGTAGTCCAGGTCGAGCACCGGGGCGAAGCTCAGGTCCAGACCAACGGCCAATACTTCGGTCGCCATGATCCAGCCACACTGCTCGGCCAGGTATTCGGCGTTCGGGTTGTCGGCGATGGCGCGCATGGCCGGCAGCCGGACGAACCCCTGACGCAGACGCTGAACCCGCCCCCCCTCCTGGTCTACCGCCAACAGCAGATCGGGGCGGATGGCGCGAATCGCGGCGCTCAACTCGCGCACCTGGCGTGGGTGCTCTATGTTGCGGGCAAAAATGATCAGGCCGCCCACTTCGGGCTGGCGCAACAATTGGCGATCTTCGGCCGTCAGCCAGGTACCGGCGACGTCCACCATCAACGAGCCTTGCAGGCCAGCAGTCATAGAGATTCCTTGAAAACGATGAGTCCGGCTCGCACATAATCGCCGCCGTGGGCGGTGCCCGGCGGGACGGCGATATCAATCGGGAGCGGGTTCAGAACGAGAGTCGGCATGGGCGGCTAGCTTAGCGGATGTCAGCTGCCCCGCCCACCCGTGTGCGGTTAAACCTTGGCGGCAACCGGGGCTGATTTGCTGCGAGGGCGTAACTGCGCGGTGGCCATCGCCGAATCGGTGACGCCGGTTTCGGCGCGCATGCCAGCGGCCAGGAACGGCACCATCAAGCGCATGACCTGCTCGATGGAGGTGTTGACGCCGAAATCGGTTTCGGCAATCGCTCGCAGCGCCTTGATCCCCGACATGCTGAAAGCCGCGGCACCGAGCATGAAATGTACGCGCCAGAACAACTCGATCGGTGGAATACGCGGCGCGGCTTCGTTAACCAGCATCATGTAGCGGCGAAATACCTTGCCGTACATGTCTTCCAGATAACGTCGCAAGTGGCCCTGGCTCTGACTGAAAGCCAGGCCCAGCAACCGCATGAAAATAGACAGATCGTTGCCACTGCGTGGCTGCACGACGAGCGCCTGCTCGACAAGAATTTCGAGCAACTCTTCAAGCGTCGGCTTGTTTTCAGGCTTGGCCTGACGGCGCTCGAGCTCTTTATCAAGGCTCAGGCAGAACGGGCCGAGAAAACGCGAAAAGACCGCCTGAATCAGCGCCTTTTTCGATCCGAAGTGATAGTTCACCGCCGCCAGATTGACACCGGCCTTGCTGGTGATCAGGCGCAAAGAGGTTTCCGCGAAACCTTTTTCCGCGAACAACTGCTCGGCAGCATCAAGAATGCGTTCAACGGTTTCCGACTGGGCCATGGCTACTCCGCCTGACAAACACTTGTTTGAAACATACGTTTCAGCCTGTGCGTTGTCAAGCCTGCCGGTTCGTTTTGGGAATGGTCGGTCAGCTATTTAACCATACATCGTCAACGCTTTAATCAGCAGCCTGATTGACCGTCCAGCGGCCAACAAAAAAAGGGGCATTGCCAAGACCGATCCACTGTATATAATCCCAGTCACTGTATAAAAAGACAGAGCGATCAATATGCTAAAGCTGACGCCACGCCAAGCAGAGATTCTGGCCTTCATCAAACGCTGCCTCGAAGACAACGGTTACCCGCCGACACGTGCGGAAATCGCTCAGGAACTGGGTTTCAAATCGCCCAATGCGGCTGAAGAGCACCTGAAAGCACTGGCCCGAAAAGGTGCTATCGAGATGACCCCGGGCGCCTCCCGCGGCATTCGCATCCCTGGCTTCGAAGCCAAGGCCGACGAATCCACACTGCCGATCATCGGCCGAGTGGCCGCCGGCGCGCCGATACTGGCCCAGCAGCACATCGAAGAGTCCTGCAACATCAACCCTGCCTTCTTCCATCCGCGTGCCGACTACCTGCTACGCGTTCATGGCATGAGCATGAAAGACGTCGGTATTTTCGACGGCGACTTGCTGGCCGTCCACACCACCCGTGAAGCCCGCAACGGCCAGATCGTCGTGGCACGGATCGGTGATGAAGTGACCGTCAAGCGTTTCAAGCGCGATGGCAGCAAGGTCTGGTTACTTGCCGAAAACCCTGAATTCGCCCCTATCGAAGTGAACCTGAAAGATCAGGAACTGGTGATCGAAGGCTTGAGTGTTGGCGTCATTCGCCGCTAAAGGAGGCTCTATGCAGTTCCCACACACACCACAGCAAGCCCAACTGCCATTGTTCGAGGCATTTATGGCGCAGCCATTGGCACCGATCCTGAAAGACGTGGTCGAGTCGCCTTGGAGCGCAGAACCCGAAGTCTTCAGCGAGCTGTCATTGCGTGGTGCGGCGGGGAACTGCCTGAACCTTCTGGCGCCCATTCTACGGGAGCTGAGTCAGGATCAGGACGCACGCTGGCTGACACTGATTGCTCCGCCCGCCAGCCTGACTCAAGTGTGGCTGCGCGAAGCTGGCCTCAACCGCGAACGTATCCTGCTGCTGCAACCGCGCGGCACTCAGAGTGCCCAGCAGCTGACTTGCGAAGCCTTGCGCCTGGGCCGCAGCCACACGGTTGTCAGCTGGCTCAACCCGCTGAACACAAACTCACGGCAACAACTGATCAGCGCAGCCCGTATCGGGGATGCCCAAAGCCTGAATATTCGATTGGGTTAACGTGTATCAACGCGCCATGCATAGCGCAGGGCTTCTCAACGGACAGAGAAGCCGGACTGGAGCGGTATCAGCAGAAAGCGACGAACGGGATCAATGAAGGACCCGCGAACCCTCATCCGTATTGAATTCACCTTCAACCAGGCGCCCTGCCATCTGCACGCCGACGCTCAACATCGCCTTGGCGACTTCCACGTGCTGACCTTGCAGGAACACTTTGGCATCCTCGGAGAAATCCAAAGTAACCAGAGAACCTTCGTCCTCGGCCCTGCGCAGCTCGATTCGGCCGTCTGGCAACTCGACAATTTCTAGAAAGGACGTTGGCATAAAGGTCTGTTCTCCACGAAAGGCGGGGATTATATAGGCATCGGCCAGGCTTCGCTCAGTAACTTGACCAGATGTCATCGCGAAGCAGAATCTACCAGCGCTCATCCCTGAGCAGACGACCCATCGGGTCATCCTTCCCTTAACACTCGTTCAAACCTTCGCGAAACCGAATCGCCAACCCTTTCAGGTTCTGACGCCAGCTCTCCAGCTCTTCCCGGCTCAGCTCCTCTGGCGCGTCTTCATCATCCAGATTAACGGCCAGGATGAGTGGTTGCGTCACATCACCTTTAGGCTTGTGCGGAGCGCGAGGTGGTTGAAACAACGCTGCGTGAGCCGCCAGCAGTTTGGCCAGCCAGGTTTCAGGGTTTTGCGCCAACTCGACCATCTCGGCCATTTCGGGAATGGCGATGGTGTCCAGCATCTCGCGAGTCAGCAGTAACTCGGCACGAGGCGCGCTGGCCTGAGGCAGGCGATAGAAGCCGGCGATTTCATGGCACAAGCCCAGCAACGCACCGTACAGGTGGAACAACGCCGATTCACGTCCTGCCTGAATCAACGCCAGGGAGTTCATTGCCCGCCCCTCTTCGGCTTTAGCGAGCGCTTCCAGCGACAGGCCGGCGAAATAAATCTTCTGGTTGGTGCGGGTATAGAGTTCGTGGGCCATGACGGCAGTCTCCACAACGAAATAATTGCTTCACGCAGGTCAGACAGTGTCGTGGATGACCTCCGCCTCCCGCAAGTACAAAACAAAAAGGCCGCATGAAAACCCGAAGGTTTGCATGCGGCCTTTTGTGTATCGCGCCTGATTAAGCCTTGGCTGCCGGGCGCTTGTCTTCAACGGTCCACTTGCCGCCGTCGTAATACGCCTTCCAGCCAGTCGGCTTGCCGTCGACTTCAGTCTGCACGTATTGCTCTTTGGTCTTGCGGCTGTAACGGATCACGGCAGGCAGGCCGTCCGGATCCTTTTTAGGTGCTTCGCAGAGGAAATGGTACTTCGGATCGATTTCATCCTTGTGCGGCACAATTTCCATGACCAGCGGAGCACGCGTCTCGCGGTTTTTCGGGAATTGGCTGGCTGCCAGGAACAGACCCGAAGCACCGTCACGCAAGATATAGGTGTCGTTGACCTTCTCGCATTTCAGCTCAGGCATCTTCACCGGGTCCATCTTCGGCGGTGCCGCGTCACCACTTTTCAGCAGTTTGCGGGTGTTCTTGCACGTTGCATTGGTGCACCCGAAGAACTTGCCGAAACGGCCGGTCTTGAGCTGCATCTCACTGCCGCACTTGTCGCATTCCAGGCTCGGACCTTCATAGCCCTTGATGCGGTAGTTACCCTCTTCGATTTCGTAGCCGTCGCAATCAGGGTTGTTACCGCAGATGTGCAGCTTGCGCTTTTCATCCAGAAGGTACGCATCCATCGCCGTGCTGCAAATCGGGCAACGGTGTTTGCCGCGCAGGACCAGCGATTCCGATTCACCCTCGTCATCCGCAGCGATTTCATCGCCCGGCACCAGGTTGACGGTGGCCTTGCAGCGTTCCTTCGGTGGCAGGCTGTAGCCCGAGCAACCCAGGAACACACCAGTGGACGCGGTACGAATCTGCATTGGACGACCGCACAACACGCACGGAATGTCAGTCATTACCGGCTGGTTGGCGCGCATGCCGCCTTCGGCGCTTTCGGCTACTTCGAGCTTCTTCTTGAAGTCGCCATAGAACTCGTCGAGCACGTTTTTCCAGTCCCGTTCGCCTTGGGCCACGTCATCGAGGTTCTCTTCCATGCCGGCGGTGAAGCCGTAGTCCATGAGATTGGAGAAGCTCTCGGCCAGACGTTCAGTGACGATATCGCCCATCTTTTCCGAGTAGAAACGACGGTTGTGCAGCGCGACGTAGCCACGGTCCTGAATGGTCGAAATGATCGCCGCATAGGTCGAAGGACGACCGATGCCGCGTTTTTCCATTTCTTTAACCAGGCTCGCTTCCGAGTAACGCGCCGGCGGCTTGGTGAAGTGCTGGGTCGGATCAAGCTTGATCAGCTTCATCGCGTCGCCCTGGGCCATGTCCGGCAGCACATCGTCATCGCCTGGCTTGGCGATTTGCGGCATGACGCGGGTGTAACCGTCGAACTTCAGGATACGGCCCTTGGCGCGCAGCTCGAAATCACCGGCGCCGACAGTAACAGTGGTCGACAGGTATTGAGCCGGCAGCATCTGGCAAGCGAGGAACTGGCGCCAGATCAGCTCGTAGAGCCGCTCTGCGTCACGTTCCATGCCCGACAGCTTGCTTGGCTCGGTATTGGCGTCGGACGGACGAATCGCTTCGTGAGCCTCTTGTGCGCCTTCCTTGCTGCTGTAGACGTTCGGGGTTTCCGGCAGGTACTTCTTGCCGAACTCGCCTTCGATATAAGTGCGCGCCATCGTCACGGCATCGGCCGAGAGGTTGGTGGAGTCGGTACGCATATAAGTGATGTAGCCCGCTTCGTACAAACGCTGGGCCATCATCATGGTTTTCTTCACACCGAAGCCCAGGCGGTTACTCGCAGCCTGTTGCAGGGTGGACGTGATGAACGGTGCCGACGGCTTGCTGCTGGTCGGTTTGTCTTCGCGCTTGACGATGCTGTAGCTGGAAGCCTTGAGCTTCTCCAGCGCAGCCATGGCCTGGGCTTCGTTGAGCGGCTTGAAGGCCTCGCCTTTCTCGCGGGCCACATCAAAGCGCACGGTCGCGCCCTTGGCGGTGCCCAGGTCAGCGTGAACTTCCCAGTACTCTTCCGGGTTGAACGCGCGAATTTCACGCTCACGCTCAACGACCAGCTTCACCGCCACCGACTGCACACGACCGGCAGACAGGCCACGGGCAACCTTGGCCCACAGCAGCGGAGAAACCATGTAACCCACGACACGATCGAGGAAACGACGTGCTTGCTGTGCGTTTACACGATCAATGTCCAGCTCGCCCGGCTTGGAGAAGGCTTCCTGGATCGCTTTCTTGGTGATTTCGTTGAACACCACGCGCTTGTAGCGGCTGTCGTCACCACCGATGGCTTCGCGCAGGTGCCAGGCAATGGCTTCCCCCTCGCGATCCAAGTCGGTTGCGAGATAGATGGTGTCAGCATCCTTGGCGAGCCGGCGCAGCTCTTCGATGACCTTTTCCTTGCCAGGGAGGATCTCGTACTTGGCTTTCCAGCCATGATCGGGATCGACACCCATGCGCGAGACCAGCTGCTTGCGCGCTTTCTCTTTCGGCGTGAGCACCGGACCTTCACCCGCGGCGGCCTTGCCGCGCTTGGCGGCTGGCTCTTTGCTGGCGCTAGCCGAACCGCTGGTGGGCAGGTCTCGGATATGGCCGATACTCGACTTCACCACGTATTGGTTACCCAGATACTTGTTGATGGTCTTGGCCTTAGCCGGGGATTCCACAATGACCAGCGATTTGCCCATGGATCAGAAAATTCCTGAATTCTAGAAGTGAAAGGCGGTTGGCGCCTGACGCGGCACCGCTATATATAGTGGCTACAAGGTGAGGTCAAGCGCAGGGTTTTGCGCGCACTCAGCTTATGGCGTCGAAAAAAGGCTCGGTTCGGCTTGCACCAAAGCAAAGCGTGGCACCTGTTCGCCGTCAACTTCGACCGACTCCAGGAACATGCTCAAGGGACGCACCCAAAAGCCGTAATCGCCATACAGGGCTTGATAGAAGACCACTTCTTCTTCGGTTTCCGAGTGCCGCGCAATGCTGAATACGCGGTACTGCGGACCTTTGTAATGCTGGTAGAGCCCAGGTTGTATCGGCATGGCTTGGCCCTCACTCAAATCTTTTAAAAATAAAAACAAAAAATAAATTCAGAAAAACAAAAACCGGGGCACTTGGCCCCGGCTTCCGTCAACGGAACGCTTAAACGCGTTCGAAGACGGTGGAGATGCCTTGGCCGAGACCAATGCACATGGTGGCTACCCCGAAGGTGCCGCCATTTTGCTTCATCACGTTCAGCAGAGTGCCGGAGATACGAGCACCGGAGCAACCGAACGGGTGACCCAAGGCGATTGCGCCGCCGTGCAGGTTAACCTTCTCGTTCATCTTGTCGAGTACTTTCAGATCTTTCAGCACTGGCAAGGCCTGTGCGGCGAAAGCTTCATTGAGCTCGAAGAAGTCGATATCGTTAATACCAAGGCCCGCACGCTTCAAGGCTTTTTGGGTGGCCGGTACTGGACCATAGCCCATGATCGCCGGGTCCACACCTGCCACTGCCATCGAGCGGATCACCGCCATAGGCTGGATGCCCAGGTCTTGTGCACGCTGCGCCGACATCACGATCATGCACGAAGCACCGTCGGTGATCTGCGACGAAGTACCCGCTGTCACGGTGCCGCCCTTCGGGTTGAAAGCAGGCTTGAGAGCCGCCAGGCTTTCCAGGGTGGTTTCCGGACGAATGGTTTCGTCGTAGTCGAACAGTTTCAGGAAACCGTTCTCGTCGTAGCCCTGCATCGGGATGATTTCGTCTTTGAACTTGCCTTCCACAGTCGCCTTGTGAGCGAGCTGGTGGGAACGCACGCCGAAAGCATCCTGTTGTTCGCGAGTGATGCCGTGCATTTTACCCAGCATTTCAGCGGTCAGGCCCATCATGCCCGAAGCTTTTGCCGCGTACAGCGACATGTGCGGGTTCGGATCGACACCGTGCATCATGCTCACGTGGCCCATGTGCTCGACGCCACCGACCACGAACACGTCACCGTTGCCGGTCATGATCGCTTGTGCGGCAGTGTGCAGAGCGCTCATCGACGAACCACACAGACGGCTGACGGTCTGGCCGGCGGCAGTGTGCGGGATCTGAGTCATCAGCGACGCCATGCGAGCAATGTTCCAGCCCTGCTCCAGGGTCTGGTTTACGCAGCCCCAGATGACGTCTTCGACTTCATTCGGGTCGACCTTGACGTTGCGCTCCAGTAATTTGCTGATCAGGTGCGCCGACATATCTTCGGCGCGGGTGTTGCGGTGCATGCCGCCCTTGGAGCGGCCCATCGGAGTACGACCGAAGTCGACAATCACGACGTCTCTTGGATTCAAGCTCATAAAATTTCACTCTCGCTCAAAAGTTGGGACGCTTAACCGAAGAACCGTTGGCCGGTTTTGGCCATTTCACGCAGTTTTGCGGTCGGGTGGTACAGCGCGCCCAAATCAGCGTACTGGTCAGCCAGGGCAACGAACTCGGCAACACCGATCGAATCGATGTAGCGCAGCGCACCGCCACGGAATGGAGGGAAACCAATACCGTAGACCAGACCCATGTCGGCTTCGGCAGCAGTTTCGACGATGCCGTCTTCCAGGCAACGCACGGTTTCCAGGCACAGCGGGATCATCATCCAGTTGATGATGTCTTCGTCAGTGACTTCGCGCTGCTCGTAAACGATCGGCTTGAGCACTTCCAGCACCGACGGATCGGCCACCTTCTTCTGCTTGCCTTTCTTGTCGGTCTCGTAGGCGTAGAAGCCTTTGCCATTCTTCTGGCCCAGGCGCTTGGCTTCGTAGAGGACGTCCACAGCCGAGCGGCGGTCGTCTTTCATGCGGTCCGGGAAGCCTTCAGCCATCACGTCACGACCGTGGTGACCGGTGTCGATGCCGACCACGTCCATCAGGTAGGCCGGGCCCATCGGCCAGCCGAATTTTTCCATGACCTTGTCGATACGGACGAAGTCCACGCCGGCGCTGACCAGCTTGGCGAAACCGCCGAAGTACGGGAACAGCACGCGGTTGACCAGGAAGCCCGGGCAGTCGTTGACGACGATCGGGTTCTTGCCCATTTTCTTGGCGTAGGCAACGGTGGTGGCAACCGCCAGCTCACTGGACTTCTCGCCACGAATCACTTCAACCAGCGGCATCATGTGCACCGGGTTGAAGAAGTGCATGCCGACGAAGTTTTCCGGACGCTTGAGGGCCTTGGCCAGCAAGGTGATGGAAATGGTCGAGGTGTTGGACGCGAGGATGGTGTCCTCTTTGACCTTGTCTTCGACTTCAGCCAGCACGGCTTGCTTGACCTTTGGATTCTCGACGACCGCTTCGACAACCAGATCCACGTGACCGAAATCACCGTAGGACAGGGTCGGACGAATGCCGTTGAGCACTTCAGCCATTTTCGCCGGGGTCATGCGACCTTTATCAACGCGGCCGACCAACAGCTTGGCGGCTTCTGCCAGACCTTGCTCGATGCCGTGCTCGTTGATGTCTTTCATCAGGATCGGAGTGCCTTTGGACGCCGACTGATAAGCGATACCACCGCCCATGATGCCAGCGCCCAATACGGCAGCCTGCTTCACGTCCTTGGCGATTTCATCGTAGGCCTTGGCCTTTTTCTTCAGCTCCTGATCGTTCAGGAACAGACCGATCAAACTCTGCGCGGCAGAGGTCTTGGCCAGTTTGACGAAACCGGCCGCTTCGACTTCCAGCGCCTTGTCGCGACCGAAGTTCGCGGCTTTCTGGATGGTCTTGATCGCTTCAACCGGTGCCGGGTAGTTAGGACCCGCTTGCCCGGCAACGAAACCTTTGGCGGTTTCGAAAGCCATCATTTGTTCGATGGCATTCAGCTTGAGCTTTTCCAGCTTCGGCTGACGCTTGGCCTTGTAGTCGAACTCGCCGGAGATGGCACGCTTGATCAGCTCAAGGGCCGCTTCCTGCAGCTTCTCAGGTGCAACCACTGCATCGACGGCGCTGACTTTCAGTGCGTCTTCAGGACGGTTTTCCTTGCCGGAGGCAATCCACTCGATGGCGTTGTCGGCACCGATCAGGCGCGGCAGGCGCACGGTGCCGCCAAAGCCAGGGTAGATGCCCAGCTTCACTTCCGGCAGACCGATCTTGGCCTTGGTCGACATGACGCGGTAGTCCGCCGCCAGGCACATTTCCAGACCGCCACCCAGGGCGATACCGTTGATAGCGGCGACAGTCGGGACGTTGAGGTCTTCGAAATCGCTGAAAATCTTGTTGGCTTCCAGATTGCCAGCAACAAGCTCGGCATCAGGCAGCTTGAAGTTCTCGACAAATTCGGTGATGTCGGCGCCGACGATGAAGACGTCCTTGCCACTGCTGACGATCACACCCTTGATCGAAGCATCTGCCTTGATGGTGTCTACGGCCTGACGCAGTTCGTTCAGGGTTAGACGGTTGAACTTGTTGACGGACTCACCCTTGAGGTCGAATTTCAATTCGACGATGCCACTTTCAAGAGCCTTAACCGTGATGGCTTTACCTTCGTAAATCATCAACTGATCTCCACGATATGGAAGCTGAACAGTACACGTCGGACGCAGGCAAATGGCTTGGCAGGACGTTTAACGTCGATGCTACGCCAATCCACCCGGCACACCCGCCAACGCGATAGTCGGGATTCTGTAGGAGCGATCTGTAATACAAACGCTCAATTCATACGCCCGTTTGATTTGGGTATGCCACCTTCACGGAATTTCCGACAATTGTCAATCGCCCAAAATACAGGTTGAAACGCGACTTTGCGGTCACTTCCGTACTGCGAAGATCTTCAACACGCAGATGCATGTGTAGCCATTCATAGAATCAATAGTTAGAAAAGTCGCCCTAATTCGCTGCAGCCTTTGTTTAACAAGCTACGCTGGCAGGAACCTGAGAAAAAAATGTCAACGCTGCTGGCGGATGCCCGGCGTAGATTCAGCGACACAAAGAATTACCGGCCTGCCTGGCCAACCCCGGCCCGATGATGATGTCGGGCTTTTTATTGCCTGTCTGTCGGAGGTTTCGCGCCATTGCAGCGCGAAATGTCCACGGGTCATGCCAGCGCTTTCAGCACCGCATCAATGTCCTGCAATACTGTCGCTTCTCCTTTTTCTCCCCAATACAGCGTAATCATTTGCTTGTCCGCCTCAATCTTGTAGACATTGGCTGGCAATTTTTCGAAATGATTGAGCAGCGCTTGATCCTCGCAGACCTCCTGCCACTGATTCACCCACACACCTGGCGACTTTTGCCAGTAGCTCCAGCACGCGGGCTGGCTGCCACGACGCGGCCGATGGTACTGGGCACACGGGCTCGGCGGCTCCTGACTCAGCCAGTGCGGCCACTCTTGCGGTGCCAGTTGCATGGACAGCCCGATGCGTCGCGCCTCCATCCGTAACGCCATTCGTCCACTCTGCCCGCGAGACGGGCGCAACCATGCAAGTGGGCTCAGTACCACCAGCAGGATTGACACCACTATCCAGACCGTCATATCTGTACTCCCGATTCTTGATGGGCGCTTTGAGTCACTTTGAAACCAATGCGCTTGAAACCAGCCATACTTACCAATATTGCAATCCTCAGGAGGAGCACCTCATGCCCTACACCCACATCCTGGTCGCTGTAGACCTAACCGAAGAGTGCGACCCTGTCATCCACCGTGCTCGCGAGCTATCGGTGAGCAGCGGTGCGAAATTATCCCTGGTACACATCGTCGAACCCATGGCCATGGCCTTTGGCGGCGACGTCCCCATGGACCTGTCACAACTGCAACAACAACAGTTTGATCAGGCCAAGGAGCGACTGGACCGGTTGATCGTGAAATACCCGGAACTCTCCAGGGAATACAGTCACCTGACCTACGGCCAGCCACGCCAGGAGATCCACCACTTGGCCAAGGAACAAACCTGCGACCTGATCGTGGTGGGCAGCCATGGTCGACACGGCCTGGCACTGCTGCTGGGCTCGACCGCCAATGACGTGCTGCACGGTGCGCCTTGCGATGTACTCGCGGTTCGCCTGATCAAGAGCTGACCGCTCCCACAGGGCGTCTACTACAGCCTGTAGATCGCAATCGATACAAAAAGCCCGGCGCTCATCACTGAGCGCCGGGCTTTTTTATCGCAGGGTCAATCAGGCATCCAGCTCAGCCCAGCGCTCGACCATCACGTCCAGTTCAGCCTGCAACTGTTCCAGCTGAGCGATCACCGCGGCTGTCTCCGTGGCCGGGCGCTGATAGAAAGCCGTATCAGCCATCTGAGCTTCAACGGTTGCGATCTGCTTTTCCATGACTTCGATCTGACCCGGCAACATTTCCAGCTCACGCTGCAATTTGTAGCTGAGCTTTTTCTTCGCCACCGGCGCTTCGACCGCTGCTGCTACTGGTGCCGCTTCGGCAGTCACAACCGCGGAGGCCAGGTCGGCCTTGCCGGATTTGCTCTCGGTCACGCCCAACAGACGCGGCGAACCGCCCTGACGCAACCAGTCCTGATAACCACCGACGTATTCGCGAACCTTGCCTTCACCTTCGAAAACCAGGGTGCTGGTAACCACGTTATCGAGGAATGCCCGGTCGTGGCTGACCATCAGCACGGTGCCGTTGAAGGTCAGCAAGACCTCTTCCAACAGTTCGAGAGTTTCAACGTCGAGGTCGTTGGTCGGTTCGTCGAGGACCAGCAGGTTGGCCGGCTTGCTGAACAGTTTCGCCAGCAGCAGGCGCGCACGCTCACCACCCGACAGCGCCTTGACCGGCGTGCGGGCACGCTGCGGGCTGAACAGGAAGTCGCCGAGGTAGCTCAGCACGTGACGGCTCTGACCGTCGATATCGATGAAGTCGCGACCTTCGGCAACGTTGTCGATCACGGTCTTTTCCAGGTCCAGTTGATGGCGCAACTGGTCGAAGTAGGCCACGTCGATGCGCGTCCCTTCTTCCACTGTGCCGCTGGTCGGTTGCAGACCGCTGAGCATCAGCTTGAGCAATGTGGTCTTGCCGGTACCGTTGGCGCCGAGCAGACCGATACGGTCGCCGCGCGTCAGGACCATCGAGAAGTCCTTGATCAGGAACGGGCCGCCCGGGTGAGCGAAGCTCACGTTCTCGAGGACCATCACCTGCTTGCCGGATTTGTCAGCGGTGTCCAACTGAATGTTGGCCTTGCCGGTGCGCTCGCGACGCTCGCTACGCTCGACGCGCAGGGCTTTCAAGGCGCGTACACGGCCTTCGTTACGGGTGCGACGCGCCTTGATACCCTGGCGGATCCAGACTTCTTCCTGGGCCAGCTTCTTGTCGAACAGCGCGTTGGCGGTCTCTTCAGCCGCCAGCGAGGCCTCTTTGTGCACGAGGAAACTGGCGTAGTCGCCGTTCCAGTCGATCAGGCCGCCGCGATCCAGTTCCAGAATGCGGGTGGCGAGGTTCTGCAGGAATGAACGGTCGTGCGTAATGAACAGCACGGCGCCCTGAAAATCCTTCAGCGCTTCTTCGAGCCAGGCAATCGCACCGATGTCCAGGTGGTTGGTCGGTTCGTCGAGCAGCAGCAGGTCCGGTTCGGAAACCAGGGCCTGAGCCAGCAGGACGCGACGACGCCAGCCGCCGGACAATTGAGCGAGGGTTTTGTCAGCCGGCAATTGCAGACGGCTCAAGGTGCTGTCGACCAGTTGCTGCAGACGCCACCCATCACGAGCTTCGAGGTCGTGCTGGACATGCATCAGCTTGTCCAGGTCGGCATCGGTGACGATGTTCTGGCTCAGGTGGTGATACTGCGCGAGCAGCTCGCCAACACCGTCCAGGCCTTCGGCAACCACGTCGAACACGGTCCGCTCGTCGGCTACCGGCAATTCTTGCGGCAATTCGCCAATCTTGAGGCCTGGCGCACGCCAAACGGAGCCCTCATCGGGCTTCTGGTCGCCCTTGACGAGCTTCATCATGCTGGACTTGCCAGTGCCGTTGCGGCCGATGATGCACACCCGCTCTCCACGGGCGATCTGCCAGGACACCTTGTCCAACAACGGCATAGCGCCGAAAGCAAGGGACACATCGCTGAATTTGAGCAGGGTCATGAGCTTCTCCAAAAACCGGGCGCGTATTCTACCTGACTTGAGGCTTCAGAAGGCCGGCAATTTCACCTTCGTCTCACTCTGCATGACAATTGTTGCGAACTTGTGCCGCAAGGCCGGCAAAGCTTTCGCCCGTTGCTGGCAAAAGGCTAAGCTACAGATTATCCAGTGCGACTTACGTCAGCACTTGTCATGATTTTCTCTGCCCGGACGTCTCATGCGCAGTCGCCTTTTTAGTTTTTTATCTTGTTTGATTCTCTCTGCCGCTGCCGTTCAAACCGCCCAGGCGGTGGACCTGTCTACCCAACGTCAATATTACGATGAGGCCAAGCGTGCCTTGGCCAAGGGCGATACCGGCCCTTATTTCCGTTACAGCCAGGCCCTCAGCGATTATCCGCTGGAGCCGTACCTGGCTTACGATGAACTGACCGCTCGGCTGAAAACCGCCAGCAATGCCGAGATCGAAAAATTCCTTGCCGAACACGGTGACCTGCCCCAAGCCAACTGGATGAAACTGCGCTGGTTGCGCTGGCTGGCCGAGCGCGGTGACTGGGCGACCTTCGTCAAGTATTACGATCCCAAGCTCAATTTCACGGAGCTGGACTGCCTGAACGCGCAGTATCAGATCGGTCACAACCAGAAAACCGAAGGCTACGCCAACGCGAATAAACTCTGGCTGACCGGCAAATCCCAACCTGCCGCGTGCGATGCACTGTTCGGGCAATGGGCCGCCGAAGGCCAACTGACCGAACAAAAACGCTGGGAGCGCACCAAACTCGCCGCCCAGGCACGCAACTATCCGCTGGCCAACAGCCTGATCAGCGGACTGACCACCCTGGCCCCTCGAGGACGCTTGCTGGTTGATGTCGCGCAAAAACCCGAGCTGCTCAACCAGCCTTCGCGCTTCACCCCGGCCGATGAGCCGATGTCCGACGTGGTCAGCCTCGGCTTGCGCCGCCTGGCTCGCGAGGATCCCGACAAGGCCATGAACTTGCTGGATGGCTATGCCAGCAGTATGCATTTCTCCCGTGATGAGAAAGTGGCCATCGCCCGTGAAATCGGCTTGACCCTCGCCCGCCGCTTCGACCCTCGCGCGCTGGACGTCATGACCAAATATGACCCCGAGCTGCGCGACAACACTGTGTCGGAATGGCGCCTGCGCCTATTGCTGCGTCTGGCCCGCTGGGACGATGCCTATCAGTTGACCCGCCGCCTGCCGCAGGATCTGGCGACCACCAATCGCTGGCGCTACTGGCAGGCTCGCAGCCTTGAACTGGCGCAGCCGCAGAACCCGGAAGCGCAAACGCTCTACAAGAATCTCGCCCGTGAGCGCGATTTCTACGGCTTCCTCGCCGCCGACCGTTCGCAGTCTCCCTATTCGCTGGCGAACAAGCCGTTGGTGCTGAGCCAGGCGTTAATGAACAAGGTACGCAACACGCCGGGCATTCGTCGCGCCCTGGAGTTCCACGCTCGCGGGCAGATCGTCGATGGACGCCGTGAGTGGTACCACGTCAGCCGACACTTCAATCGGGATGAAATGGTCGCCCAGGCAAAACTGGCCTACGACCTGAAATGGTATTTCCCGGCGATCCGCACCATCAGTCAGGCGCAATACTGGGACGATCTGGACATCCGCTTCCCGATGGCCCACCGCGAAACCATGGTGCGTGAAGCCAAGGTCCGTGGCCTGCATTCGAGCTGGGTGTTTGCCATCACTCGTCAGGAAAGCGCCTTCATGGACGACGCCCGCTCCGGCGTCGGCGCCAGCGGCCTGATGCAGCTGATGCCGGGCACTGCCAAGGAAACCGCGCGTAAATTCAGCATCCCCTTGGCTTCGCCGCAACAAGTGCTCGACCCGGACAAAAACATCCAGCTCGGCGCCGCCTACCTGAGCCAGGTTCACAGTCAGTTCAACGGCAACCGCGTCCTCGCCTCTGCCGCCTACAACGCCGGCCCTGGCCGTGTTCGTCAGTGGTTGCGCGGCGCCGATCACCTGAGCTTCGACGTGTGGGTGGAGAGCATTCCGTTCGACGAAACCCGCCAGTACGTGCAAAACGTACTGTCGTACTCGGTGATCTACGGCCAGAAACTCAACTCGCCACAACCACTGGTTGATTGGCATGAACGGTATTTTGACGATCAGTGAGGAGGGTTTGACCTCCTGAACAAAAATGCCCGCATCGATTGATGCGGGCATTTTTTTTGCGATCTGCTTGGCCGGTTACTCTGTTACCGGGTCAGTCAGAGCGGTGTACCCATCACTGAACTGCAACGCCGCCAGCCGCGCATACAGCGCATTGCTCGCAATCAGCTCCTGATGCGTTCCCACCGCCACCAGTTTCCCTTGATCCATCACCGCGATCCGGTCGGCGTTTTTCACCGTAGCCAAACGATGGGCGATGACCAGTGTGGTGCGGTTCTTCATCAGGCTCGGCAGGGCTTGCTGGATCAGGTGCTCGCTCTGCGCGTCGAGGGCGCTGGTGGCTTCGTCCAGCAGCAGGATCGGTGCATCCACCAGCAGCGCCCGAGCGATGGCCAGACGTTGACGCTGACCGCCGGACAATCCGAGACCGCCGTCACCCAAGTGGGTCTGGTAACCATTGGGCATTTGCTCGATGAACTCATGGGCGTAGGCAATTTTTGCTGCTTCCTGGACCTGGGCCAAAGTCGCCGTCGGATTGCCGTAGCGGATGTTCTCTTCGATGCTGCCGAAGAACAGTGCCGGGGTTTGCGAGACCAGGGCGAAACAGCGGCGCAGGTCGAGGGGATCGAGCTGGGTCAGCGGCACGCCATCCAAAAGAATCTGCCCTGAGGCCGGATCGTAGAAACGCAGCAGCAGGTCATACACCGTTGACTTGCCGGCACCGGACGGACCGACCAGAGCGAGGGTTTCCCCGGCGTTGATGGCCAGGCTCAAGCCATCGACGGCATAACTCTCCGGGCGTGAAGGATAGGAAAAACGCACGTCTTGCAGCGCCAGACTGCCTTTTACCCGATCAGGCAAGGTCACCAAACCCGTGGTTGGGGGCTGGATGATGTTTTCCGAACGCAGCAACTCGGCAATACGTTCCGCCGCCCCTGCCGCGCGCTGCAGTTCGCCGATCACTTCGCTCAACGTGCCGAAGGCGCTGCCGACAATCAGGCTGTAGAAGACAAAGGCCGCCAGTTCACCCGCCGAGATGCGCCCGGCGATCACGTCCATGCCGCCGACCCAGAGCATCACGCCGACGGCGCCCAGCACCAGCACGATCACCAGGGTAATCAGCCAGGCCCGCTGGAAGATGCGCTTGCGAGCGGTGTTGAACGCTTCTTCAACGGTCACGGCAAAACGTTGCTCGTCCTGGACCTGGTGGTTGTAGGCTTGCACGGTTTTGATCTGACCAAGGGTTTCGGAAACATAGCTGCCAATGTCGGCAATCCGGTCCTGACTCAGGCGCGACAAGCTGCGCACCCGGCGGCCGAAGATCAGGATCGGCGCAATCACCAGGGGCAGCGCCACCACCACAATGCTGGTGAGTTTGGGGTTGGTGATGAACAGCAAGACGATCCCGCCGATCACCATCAGCAAATTGCGCAGAAACAGCGACAACGAAGAGCCGATCACCGATTGCAGCAACGTCGTGTCGGCGGTTAGGCGCGACTGAATTTCGGAGCTGCGATTGTCTTCGTAGAAACCCGGATGCAGATAAACCAGGTGATTGAACACTTGCCGGCGGATGTCCGCGACAACGCGCTCGCCGATCCAGGACACCAGATAAAAGCGCGCAAAGGTGCCGATTGCCAGCCCCACCACCAACACCATGAACAGGCCGATGGATTGGTTGAGCAGGTGTGGCGATTGAGTCATGAACCCCTGATCCACCAACAGCCGAATCCCCTGCCCCATGGACAAGGTGATGCCGGCGGTGACGATCAACGCGAGCAAAGCGCCGAAGGCTTGCCAGCGATAGGGCACAAGAAATCGCAGGGTAAGGCGGATCGCACGGCGGTGACGGGCAGAGAGCATCGAGGTTTTCCAGGTACGCATTGGATGGGCTCAGCCTACACCGCTCAACGTGGGCTGAAACGTTGTAAATCACAATGAGTCACTTTAATTATGACCGCAGAGACTAGGCGCTAGACGCTATCGGTCTAAAGTGCGGGTGGCAACGTTCGGGAATTTCTGGTGGAGTGGGGTTGCCGATCTGGAAAGACCGTAGGGAGTTGTCATAGCCCGGTCACCTGGCGGTTTTAAAGTAGGCGCACAACCTGAAGAGGAGACAGGCCATGTCCTTGCAACACAGCAGCGATGACAAGATTCAAGTGATCCGCACAAAGCGCGACCAGTCTCTGGGTTGCTCGATTATTGATGAGAATGGCCGCGAAGTACCGATCACTGAAGACATGATCCAGGACGCTTGCCGCGAACTGGAAAAGCGATTGGTCAAGCCTGCCGAACAAGAGTGATATAGCCACCGTCTTCTTGACCCGGCCCTGATGGCCGGGTTTTTTATGGGTGCTTTTCCAGAAATCGTGGCGCGGCCATCGCGGGCAAGCCACGCTCCCACACATTTAGGGCGTTAGCCAATTAGCTGAACGACGCAAAACCGGTGGGAGCGTGGCTTGCCCGCGATAGGGCCGACTCGGTTCCTAGACCGCGGTCGCACCCAAAGCCGACACAATCCTCAGCAACTCAGGCGAATCCCCATCGATCCGTACCTTGAGCCCATCGATCTCGCGTCGCTGCGGGTAATGCTTGCGCAACGCATCAAACGCCGCACGCTGCTCACTCACATTGCCGACAAGGCTACGACGGAAATCCGCATCGTCGCGACGCGGGTCGTACACACCGCGGCACAGCATCGCCAACGCCCAGGCCGGATCGCTTTCGGCGCTCAGGGTGACCTGCGACAACCACGGTGCCGGCAGCAAATCGCTCAAGCTGACCTGCGGCGCTTGCCCGATAAATTCGCAATACGCCTGGTAGATCTGCGCCGTCCCGCGCTGTTTGCCGTCAAGGCTGTAACCGGCAATGTGTGGTGTCGCCAACACGCAGAGCTCGGCCAGCGCCACGTCGACTTCAGGTTCGCCTTCCCAAACGTCGAGCACCGCTTGCAGGTCTTCACGCTGCATCAACACCTGGCGCAGGGCGGCGTTGTCCACCACCGGGCCTCGACTGGCGTTGATCAACCAGGCGCCGTGCTTGAGCTGGTTCAAGCGGTTTCGCTCGAACAGATGCCAGGTCGACTGGGCGCCGTGTTTCTTCAAAGGGGTGTGCAGGCTGATGACGTCGCACTGTTCAATGATCTGTTCGAGACTGACGTAATCGCCGCCTTCAGCGGCTTGCCTTGGCGGATCGCACACCAGCACGTTCCAGCCCAGGCCACGCAGAACCTTGACCAGGCGGCCACCGACTTCACCGGCACCGATCACGCCGTAAGTGCGTTGGTTCAGGTCGACGCCCTCGATCTCGGCAAGGGTCAACAGACTGCCGAGCACGTAGTCGACCACGCCCCGGGCATTGCAGCCGGGGGCGCTGGACCAGGTGATGCCGGCCTGCTGAAAGTAGTCCAGGTCCAGGTGGTCGGTGCCAATGGTGCAGGTGCCGACAAAACGCACCTTGCTGCCTTCGAGCAGCGCGCGGTTGACGTTGGTCACCGAACGCACCAGCAGCACATCGGCCTGCTCGACAGTGGCGCGGTCGATGGAGCGCCCCGGCACCCGGCGGATTTCACCGAAACGTTCGAAGAAGGCATCGAGCAGCGGTATATTTTCGTCGGCAACAATCAGCATGGCAGGCTCCTTTGGGGGATCGGCAGTTTAGGCGTAGATGAAGGTGATGGGCCACCCGGGATGCATAAAGATCCGCAAACCGCTTACAAATCCCTAACACAGGACTTTTCCTGACCGCTGCGTCAACGCGTAGAATGCGCCGCCTCGCGCCTCAAAATCTTTGGACGTTTCGCCCTTGAATTCCGTGACCGACCGCCCCGCCGCTACTTCCCTCACCCGCCCGGCCCGGGTTCGCCTGGAGCTCAAAACCCTGCTTGCGCTCGCGCTGCCGATCATGATCGCGCAGCTGGCAACCACCGCCATGGGCTTCGTCGATGCGGTGATGGCCGGTCGGGTCGGACCGCGCGACCTGGCGGCGGTGGCGCTCGGCAACTCGATCTGGGTGCCGGTGTTCCTGTTGATGACCGGCACCCTGCTGGCCACCACCCCGAAAGTCGCCCAGCGTTTCGGCGCTGGTACCCACAGCGAGATCGGTCCGATCGTGCGTCAGGCGCTGTGGCTGGCATTGGTCGTGGGCCTGATCGCGACGGCCATGCTGTTCAGCGCCGAACCGATCCTGCACAAAATGAAGGTCGATCCCGAGCTGATCGGCCCGTGCATGCAGTACCTGCACGGCATCGCCAGCGGCCTGCCCGCCGTTGCCATCTACCATGTGTTGCGCTGCTTCAGTGACGGCCTGGGCCGCACACGCCCGGCGATGGTCCTTGGCCTGTGCGGCCTGGCGCTGAACATTCCGTTGAACTACGTCTTCATCTACGGCCACTTCGGTGTGCCCGCCATGGGCGGTGTCGGCTGTGGCTGGGCCACGGCGATCGTGATGTGGGTGATGGCGCTGGGGATGGCCGGCTGGGAGCGCTGGGCACCGGCTTACCAGTCGAGTCAGTTGTTCAGCCGTTTCGACTGGCCACAATGGTCGGTGATCAAACGCCTGCTGGGCATCGGCCTGCCCATCGGCATTGCGGTGTTCGCCGAGTCGAGCATTTTCGCGGTGATCGCCCTGCTGATTGGCAGCCTCGGCGCCACAGTGGTTGCCGGACATCAGATCGCGCTGAACTTCAGCTCGCTGGTGTTCATGATCCCCTACTCCCTGGGCATGGCGGTGACGGTTCGGGTCGGCCAGGCGCTCGGGCGCCAGGAACCGCGAGAGGCTCGCTTCGCTGCCGGGGTCGGCATGGGCACGGCGCTGGCTTACGCCTGTATTTCGGCGAGCATGATGCTGTTGCTGCGCGAACACATCGCAACGATCTATACGGCTGATCCTACGGTGATTCGCGTGGCGTCGATGCTGATTGTGTATTCGGCGCTGTTCCAGTTTTCCGATGCGATCCAGGTGACCGCGGCCGGCGCGTTGCGCGGTTATCAGGACACGCGGGTGACGATGATCCTGACGCTGTTCGCCTATTGGGGGATCGGTTTGCCGGTGGGTTACGCGTTGGGGCTGACCGACTGGTTTGGCACGCCGAGCGGCCCAAGCGGGCTGTGGCAGGGTTTGATCGTGGGCTTGAGCTGCGCGGCGCTGATGCTGTCGATCCGTCTCACGCGCAGTGCACGCAAACGGATCCGCATCAGCCAATCGGCGGGTTAAGCGAGTTTCTTGCGGATCCAGTACAGGTAGGTGCCAGCCTCTTCGTGCTGCGCGACCAGTTCGTGATCGAGAAACACGCAGAATTTGGGAATGTCGCGACGGGTCGAGGGATCGGTCGCGATCACCTTGAGCAGGCCGCCAGGCACCAGGTCACGGATGTGCTGGTGCAGCATCATCACCGGTTCCGGGCAGTTCAGGCCGGTGGCGTCGAGGGTGCCGTCTACCGGCGTATCAAGCATTTCACTCATGATTAACTCCTGAAACTGGCCGGCATTGTCGCGCATTGCCGGGTGTTCGGTCATCTATTGCGTTACGCGTTGATCGTTCCCACGCTCCGCGTGGGAATGCCGCCGGGGACGCTCTGCGTTCCGCCTTTGGATGTGACGCAGAGCGTCACGGGATGCATTCCCACGCGGACGGTTCGACGCCTCGACGTGGGAACGATCAGTGCACAACTTCAGCGGGATTTTGGTTTCTTTGTGTCAAGCCGACGCAGGTGGCAGGTCACTTCTTCGCGGTCGTGATAGAGCTGCTTGCAGCCAATCTCGACCCGAATGCCACGGGCCTTGAAGCCCTCGGCAATCCGCTCCAGCAAACGCTTCACTTCGGCGTAACGCTGTTTCATTGGCAACTTGAGATTGACCACCGCTTCGCGGCAATGCCCCTCGCCAATCCACTCTTCGAGCATCGCAGCGTTACGCGCCGGTTTCTCGACGATGTCGCAGACCATCCAGTCCACCGGCTGCTTGGGCTTGAAGGTGAAACCGTCGGCCATCAAGTGTTGCACCAGGCCGGTGTCCATAAGGCTTTCGGCCATCGGTCCGTTGTCGATGGCGGTTACCAGCATGCCACGATTGACCAGTTGCCAGGTCCAGCCACCGGGTGCGGCGCCGAGGTCGACGCCGGTCATGTCGCTGTGCAAGCGCTCATCCCACTGGTCGCGGGGGATGAAGTGGTGCCAGGCCTCCTCCAGTTTCAGCGTCGAACGGCTCGGCGCTTCACGCGGAAACTTCAGGCGTGGAATGCCCATCGGCCACATCGCCGAGTTGTTCGACTCGGCCAGCCCCATGAATACTTCGCGACCACTTTTGAACGTCAGCAGCAGACGCGGCTTGTGGGCGTCTTCGACCAACTTGCCCGCCGCCATCAGCGCCTTGCGCAGGTGACCTTCGAATTTTTTGCAGAAGTTCGAAAGCTCTTTGCCATCATTGGTGTCGACCATTTCCAGCCACAGGCTGCCGCACAGCGGGAAGTCGGCCATGTGCGCAAGGATCACGCTGATGCGGTCGGTTTCCGGCAGGTCGATGAAGATCCCGCGAGCCCATTGGCGCGGAAAAATCAGCTCGGCGAAACGCTGGCCGCGCATCAAGCGCTCGGCGCCGTCTTCTTCGGTGCAGATGAACTCGGCGCAGGCGCTGGCGGCCTTGGCCTTGGCATAACCGGCCACGTTCAGCCGCGCGGCGTGTTCGGATATCTCGGAACAGACTTCGCCTTCGAAGCCCGGCCGGCAATGCATAAAGAGGGTGTTCATTCTTACTCCTGGGCAGATGGCGAGAAATTCAGCCACTGCGCGATGCCCAGACTTGCGGTGAAGCAAAGCCTGTCACGAAAACCGGCGCATGATAGCCGAGATCGGAACCTTGGACTTATCCATAGAGTCCAGTTATTAGCTTTAACGCTCAAACAGGGCTAGGTTGAATGCTCTGTCCGTCCCCTCAGTCCGTAGCCGTGCGGACTCAAAGGAGTGATCGCAATGCCGTCCCTCGATAGCCTTAAATCCCTTAAAACCCTGCAAGTCGACGACAAGACCTACCATTATTTCAGTCTGCCCGACGCTGCCAAGAGCCTCGGTGATCTCGACAAATTACCGATGTCGTTGAAAGTGCTGTTGGAAAACCTGCTGCGCTGGGAGGACGAAAAAACCGTCACCGGCGCCGACCTGCGAGCGATTGCCGCCTGGCTCAAGGAGCGACGCTCCGATCGCGAAATCCAGTACCGCCCCGCGCGGGTATTGATGCAAGACTTTACCGGCGTGCCCGCCGTGGTCGACCTGGCCGCCATGCGCGCTGCCATGGCCAAGGCCGGCGGCGATCCGCAGCGGATCAACCCGTTGTCGCCAGTGGACCTGGTGATCGACCACTCGGTGATGGTCGACAAGTTCGCCAGCGCCAGCGCCTTCGAGCAGAACGTCGACATCGAAATGCAGCGCAACGGCGAGCGTTACGCCTTCCTGCGCTGGGGCCAGAGCGCCTTCGACAACTTCAGCGTGGTGCCGCCGGGCACCGGCATTTGCCACCAGGTGAACCTTGAATACCTGGGCCGCACCGTCTGGACCAAGGATGAGGGCGGCCGCACCTATGCCTTCCCCGACACCCTGGTCGGCACCGATTCCCACACCACCATGATCAACGGCCTCGGCGTGCTCGGCTGGGGCGTCGGCGGGATTGAAGCGGAAGCGGCGATGCTAGGGCAACCGGTGTCGATGCTGATTCCGGAAGTGATCGGCTTCAAACTCACCGGCAAGCTCAAGGAAGGCATCACCGCCACCGACCTGGTGCTGACCGTCACGCAGATGCTGCGCAAGAAAGGCGTGGTCGGCAAGTTCGTCGAGTTCTACGGCGATGGCCTCGCCGACCTGCCGCTGGCCGACCGCGCGACCATCGCCAACATGGCTCCGGAATACGGCGCCACCTGCGGCTTCTTCCCGGTGGACGACATCACCCTCGAATACTTGCGCCTGTCGGGTCGCCCGCTGGAAACCGTGAAACTGGTCGAGGCCTACAGCAAAGCCCAGGGCCTGTGGCGCTTGCCGGGCCAGGAACCGGTGTTCACCGACACCCTGGCGCTGGACATGGCCAGCGTCGAAGCCAGTCTCGCCGGGCCAAAACGCCCGCAAGACCGCGTCTCACTGCCGAATGTCGCGCAAGCGTTCAGTGATTTCATCGACCTGCAATTCAAACCCACCAGCAAGGAAGTCGGTCGCCTCGAAAGTGAGGGCGGCGGTGGCGTTGCGGTGGGCAATGCCGATCTGGCCGGTGAAGCCGACTACGAATACGACGGCCAGATCTACCGGTTGAAAAACGGCGCGGTGGTGATCGCGGCGATCACCTCGTGCACCAACACCTCCAACCCGAGCGTGATGATGGCCGCAGGCCTTGTGGCCAAGAAAGCAGTGGAGAAAGGCCTCAAGCGCAAACCGTGGGTCAAGAGTTCGCTGGCCCCTGGCTCCAAAGTGGTCACCGACTACTACAAGGCTGCAGGCCTGACTCAGTACCTGGATGAGCTGGGTTTTGCCCTGGTCGGCTACGGCTGCACCACCTGCATCGGCAACTCCGGGCCGTTGCCGGAGCCGATTGAAAAAGCCATTCAGGCTGCCGACCTGACCGTCGCCTCGGTGCTGTCGGGCAATCGTAACTTCGAAGGGCGCGTGCACCCGCTGGTGAAAACCAACTGGCTGGCCTCCCCTCCGCTGGTCGTTGCCTACGCGCTGGCCGGCACAGTACGCATCGACATCAGCAGCGAGCCTTTGGGTACCGACAAGGATGGCAACCTGGTTTACCTTCGGGACATCTGGCCGAGCACCAAAGAAATCGCCGACGCGGTGAATCAGGTCAACACCGCCATGTTCCACAAGGAATACGCTGAAGTGTTTGCCGGTGACGAGCAGTGGCAGGCCATTGAAGTGCCGCAAGCGGCGACTTATGTCTGGCAGGACGATTCAACCTACATCCAGCACCCACCGTTCTTCGATGACATCGGCGGGCCACCGCCGGCGGTCAAGGATGTCGCTGCGGCGAGGATTCTCGCGCTGCTCGGCGATTCGGTGACCACCGACCACATCTCGCCCGCCGGCAACATCAAGGCTGACAGTCCCGCCGGCCATTACCTGCGCGAAAAAGGCGTGGAGCCGCGGGACTTCAACTCCTACGGCTCGCGTCGCGGCAACCATGAAGTGATGATGCGCGGCACCTTCGCCAACATCCGTATACGCAACGAAATGCTCGGAGGTGAAGAAGGCGGCAACACGATCTACATCCCCACCGGAGAACGGATGCCGATTTACGACGCCGCCATGCGCTATCAAGCGTCGGGCACGCCGCTGGTGGTGATTGCCGGTCAGGAATACGGCACGGGTTCAAGCCGCGACTGGGCCGCCAAGGGCACCAATCTGCTGGGTGTGAAAGCGGTCATTGCCGAAAGCTTCGAGCGCATCCACCGTTCCAACCTGGTGGGCATGGGCGTGCTGCCGTTGCAGTTCAAGCTGGATCAGAACCGCAAGAGCCTGAACCTCACCGGTAAGGAAACCCTGGATATCCTCGGTTTGACCGGCGTCGAGCTGACGCCGCGAATGAACCTGACCCTGGTGATCACCCGCGAAGATGGCCAGCGCGAGAAAGTCGAGGTGTTGTGCCGGATCGATACGCTCAATGAAGTGGAGTACTTCAAGTCGGGGGGGATTTTGCATTATGTATTGCGACAGTTGATTGCGTCGTGATCCACCGCTGACAAAAACACCGCCTTCGGGCGGTGTTTTTGTTGGTGGCAATCCAGTCAACTCGCTGCCTGACGGGATTTTCAACGCCGGACGAAGTTTCAGACAAGCCTCTTGGTCAGGACTGGGTTGCCAGTCTCCGGCCAAGCTGTTGTGCATGGATGCGAAGTTCTGGAACTGCAATTGCCTCCCAAAAACTCGCCTTGAGCATCGGACCGATGTAATGCAGTCCTTGCAACGAATCACCCTGCGCAGTAATGAGCTGATAGTGCTCATCCACCTCAAGCCCGATTTTTTGCTTATCCTGTTTGATCAGGCCATCACATAGCAACTGATTGAGAATAGGCTGATCCACAGCAGTGATGTCATAGCTGGGGCCGGTTCCATTGATCAGAGCGCCGACCTGGATACTACTCAACCCTTTGAGACCTCTGAGCGCTACCTCGATCTGCACACCTGAACAGGCATGCTCTACCCTCGTTACCTTGCCGGCCAGTCGAACAACCTGCCCCGATTCAATCAGTTGCTTGATGCGGCGTTCGGAAGCGGGTGCCAGGCGGTGGCGGTGGATATCCCAATACGGCAGGACCCTTTGCAGGAATTTCCGCCGCTGCGAGTCTGAAAAGCTTTTCCATATCGTAGCGGTGTGAGGGCGAAGCTCATTGAGCATGTCCCGCCAGTTGCCTCCGTGCGCCTCACGAGCCTTTGCTTCCTCCCGCGCAGCACGGGTATACGCGCGTATGGTCACGGGAATGGACGCTAGCCAGGACGGGAATCCGCTAGTCCGCGGCGGCTGGGGATTGAAGCGATGACCAAAAGGCAAAAGACCCCGCCGCGAAATCATATAGACCTTGCGGTCCGGGTTACAGCTGGTCAGCCTGAACACCGCATCGATAGCGGTATGGCCCATACCGAGGACCGCTACTGGAGCGTTTCGGTCAAGGGCGTCGATAGCGGCGAAGTCCAAGGCATTGACGACCTGACTGCTCACTGTGAGCTGGATTCCTGCTGGCAGTTTTGGTGCAAAGTGACCTAACGCCAATACAACCTTGTCAGCCATTACATCTTCTGCGCCTTCCAGTTGAAGCCTGTAAGACTTGCAGTCAGTTGACAGCTGCACAGCATTCACTTGCGCATTCACAATTGAAATGACACCCGGGTACTGGTCCATGGCGTCCTTTAACTTCTGCTCCAGATACTCCCCATACAGCCGGCGCGAAATAAATGACTTGGTGTTGAACGCTGGATCCAGTTCCTCACAAAACGCGACGAAGTCGTTGGGCTCATCTGCGAGAGCACTCATATTGCCTGCGGGAACATTGAGCAGCAGATTATCGTCATCGTATCGATAGGCAAGACCACGACAAGTCTGCCTGGTTTTCTCGATGAGCAGAATACGCAGCCCCTCTGCCGAGTTGGCCTTGAGCGTGTTGATTGCTGTGAGGGTTCCACTGAATCCAGCGCCGATTATCGCGATGCAGCGTGCAGGAGGGGGAAAAGCGGTCATAAGTATTGGGACATCCAAGTGGGCGAAACCAGCAGAGGGGACCGCCAGCGTGCGGGCTTCCTCAATCATCCTGACGTAAAGCTGTCACGTGGAAGCTTTCCGAAGAAACCATGTCGCAGATTGTGATTTAATACAAAAAATAATCAAGCCAAATGATCAAGACAGTGTTTTTTCATATAAACCAGCATAAATTGCGTATTGCGACAAAAGGAGCTGTCCGTGTTAAACCCTGATTTTCTTGGATTGGACGCGCCATTGGTTTGGGATACGCAGCTGGCGTTTCTCCACCTGAGCCAACGTAATCAAGCCGATACCAAGCGCACAGCCGAACGGCGACTTCACGAACTGGGACTGCTTCCTCCCGAGCTGACCGCACAAAACCTGAATGATGAGACAGGACGACAGCCGACACCCCTGGTCCTCGCTTCGGACATGGAAAGGGCACGCACCAAACGTAAACTGGTGCTGTTCGCCCAGTTGCACCGCCCCTCTGACGGTGCTGATTTTTTGCACGCCAACGACGCCCGGGGCGCTCGCTACTGGGTGCCACTTGGCACTCATCCCGTTGACGCACAACAGCTCTCTGATGCGCTGCAACGCCTGCAAGCGCATATCGCCAAGCCCATTACCCTCTTCCCAAGCGGTCGACTGGTTGCCGTGTGCAGACACACCCGTGCACCCGAGAACGTTGAACTGGGACTATTAAGTTATCCGGCTGCTCAGTCCGAAAGCGATTGCTGCATGCCTGTCTATTCGTTGAAGGTGCGTACCCCACACCTCAAGCGTCTTGAAGCTGAAAGCCTGCAGATTATTCGCGAGGCTGTCGCTGAAGCCGAGAACCCAGTCATGCTCTATTCCATGGGCAAGGACAGTGCGGTGATGTTGCATCTGGCCCGCAAAGCGTTCTACCCGTCGCCGCCGCCCTTCCCGCTCCTGCATGTCGACACGCGCTGGAAGTTTCAAGAGATGTACAGGTTTCGCGATTGCATCGCTCAGAAAAGCGGTATGGATCTGCTCGTGCACGTAAACCCGGACGCCATCAGCAAAGACATCAACCCTTTCGATCATGGCTCGGCACTACATACCGATATCACCAAGACCAAAGGGCTCAAGCAAGCGCTGGATCATTACAAGTTTGACGTCGTGTTTGGTGGCGCGCGCCGAGATGAAGAAAAATCCCGGGCAAAGGAACGCATTTTTTCGTTCCGCACCCAAAGCCATCAATGGGATCCGAAACAACAACGGCCCGAACTGTGGAATATCTACAACACACGCAAAAACCAGGGCGAGAACATTCGTGTCTTCCCACTCTCCAATTGGACAGAAGTCGATATCTGGCAATACATCTACCAGGAAAACATCCCGGTGGTGCCCCTGTACTTCGCCAAGGAGAGACCCGTTGTCGTGCGCAACGGCATGACAATCATGGTCGACGATGAACGCATGCCCCTACTGCCCGGAGAGAAGATTGAAGCCAGACACGTGCGCTTTCGTACCCTTGGCTGCTATCCCCTGACTGGAGCCGTGGAATCGAATGCCACCACTGTCGCCGACATTCTGCTGGAGCTGCTCGGTTCCGGCAGCTCCGAGCGACAGGGGCGAACCATAGACAGTGATACTTCGGCCAGCATGGAAAAGAAAAAAAAAGAGGGTTATTTCTGATGGCACTTAAAGCGCAAACAACAGCCACCTACATGCCCTTGTCCATTGAGACTTACCTTGAACAGCTGCAAGGCCAGGACCTGCTGCGTTTTATAACTTGCGGCAGCGTGGACGATGGTAAAAGCACGCTGATCGGACGCCTGCTATGGGACGCCCAGCACCTGACCGACGATCAACTGGCAGTCCTGAAAAACGAATCAAAAAAATTCGGCACCCAAGGATCCGAAATCGACTTCGCCTTGCTGGTCGACGGTCTGTCAGCGGAACGCGAACAGGGCATCACCATCGACGTGGCTTATCGATATTTCGCCACCGCCAAGCGCAGGTTCATCGTTGCCGACACCCCGGGCCACGAGCAATACACGCGCAATATGGTGACCGGCGCTTCAACTGCCGACATGGCCATCATCTTGATCGACGCCACGCAAGGTGTTCTGACCCAGACTCGACGGCACGCTTACCTGGCATCGCTGATGGGCATTCGCCAAGTGGTGCTTGCGGTAAACAAAATGGATCTGGTCGGCTATGACCCCAGCACCTTTCAACACGCCGTCGACACATTCCAAAAGTTCGCACACACACTGGGCTTTGATCGAATCACCTCAATACCGGTCAGCGCGCTCAAGGGCGACAACATCACGCAGCGCTCGGCCAACACACCTTGGTACTCCGGGCCGACGCTAATGGGCTTGCTGGAAACAATCGAGATCAACACTCCCGAATCCGAGCGCCTGGTGTTTCCGGTGCAGTGGGTCAATCGACCTGATGCTTCGTTTCGTGGATTCAGTGGCTATGTCGGTGAGGGAAAGGTCAGTGTTGGCGACGAAATACGCGTCACCCTCTCCGGCCACACGGCAACCGTAACTGAAATTGTCAGCATGAACGGCCCGATGCAGGAAGCTGTATTTGGCGATGCGGTGACCTTGAAACTCAGCAAGGAAATTGACGTCTCCCGGGGCGACATTATTTCCCTGAGCCAACGCCCGTTGGAAACGACCGATCAGTTCGAAGCGACGTTGGTGTGGATGAATGAAGAGGCTGGCCTGCACGGTCGTAACTACGACATCAAACTGGCCACGCAATGGGCCTCCGCGTCGATCACCAACATCAAGTATCGGGTAGACATCAATACCCTCGCCCATGAAGCCTGCACCCGGCTGTCGCTCAATGATATCAGCGTGTGCACGCTGGCGATCAGCAAACCATTGGTTTACGACAACTTCCAGCACTCGAAGACACTCGGCAGCTTCATCCTCGTTGATCGCATCAGCAATGCCACTGTAGCTGCGGGGATGATTACCCACAGCTTGCGACGTGCACAAAACGTACATACACAAGTGCTGTCGATTTCGCGAGAGAACCGCGAAAAACTCAATGGCCACAAGGGCAAGGTCATCTGGTTTACCGGCTTGTCCGGCTCCGGAAAATCGACACTCGCCAACGCATTGGAAGTCGAGTTGCACGCCAGTGGCTATCGAACCTATCTCCTGGACGGTGACAACGTTCGCCAAGGACTGAACAAGGATCTCGGTTTCACTGATGCAGACCGCGTGGAGAATATTCGGCGCATCGCCGAAGTGGCCAAACTGATGATGGATGCCGGGCTGATTGTCATGACGGCGTTTATTTCACCGTTCCGTCGGGAAAGGCAAATGGCGCGAGAGCTGATAGGGGAAGAGAACTTTGTCGAGGTGTTTGTCAGCACGCCGCTGGAGGTGTGCGAGCAGCGCGATGTGAAAGGGCTTTACAAGAAGGCGAGATCAGGGCTATTGCCTAATCTGTCGGGAGTGGGGAGTCCTTATGAAGCGCCGGAGGCCGCTGACTTTGAAATCAATGCAGGACAGACGGAACTTGATAAGGCGATTGCTCAATTGATGCGGAGCATTACATAGTAATTGAACAACCAGACATCAAACAAACACCCCGAACACCGGGGTGTTTGTTTCTGGGTAGGAGGACGCGGAAACCCCATCCCCCCTCAAATCAATCCACCCAGCAATGCCGCGATTCGCACGCCAGCGCTCAAGCGTTATTAATCAACCCTTGGATTTAATATCAAACTTCGATGGACTGGTGCACGCAAAACGGCTGATGCCTTCTTGCTGGATAATCTTCACGGTGTAAACGCCGGACTTCAAAGCACTAATGTCTACGACACCGTTAAACCCGGCCATTTCCAAGTCTGGCTTGGCAAAGGCTTTGACTACATCCGGACGCGAAGAGCGAGTCAAAGGCGCAGTTATCGCCACATCGCCACCTGAGGATATGATCTGGATAGAAACGTCTTTAGGCACTGTACCCGCCGCCACATTATAAGCCCAACCCCACACTTCAAATGGCGCAGCTGCCGATAGTTTGGCTTCATTAGCCGGACTGTCCAAAGAACAGAAATTGTTGGCTACGATATCTTTCGGCTTGCCTGAATCGCAGGCAGCAAGAAGACCGAACACAGCAATCGCCGGCAAGTACAAATAGCGCATAACACTTCCTTTATGTATTTTCATTTTCAATAATCACCACGCCTTAAAAGTCTTTTCAAGGCGTGCCTGGCACCTAGTGTTTTGTCGCTAATCACGGCCAAAAATTTCGGACGCAATACATCAATTTCGCCCATTTTAGCCTGAAACCATTGCCCATCTACTCCATATGCCTCGTCAAGAACCCCTCGGTACTCAGGGCGATCGAGCAAATGATGGAGCTTGATGATCCCAATCATCCGATAGGCCTTCCCAATAGCAGGATTTGGACTAAAAAACAGCAAAACCTTTTCAATGTCAAGGTGAATCGAGCTGGGTATTTCAGGATACCTCAACAACTCGGAAAATCCATCCTTGAGAAGTTGCGCTTCAACATCCTGAAAAAATGTCTCGGCTATCAGATAATGTTCATTCATCGTACGAATGGAATTCGTCACCGACAACGAACTAACACTCTCGCCCGGCACCACCCGAAAGTTAATTAACTCGCGCTCTGAAACATGGATGGGGTAGCGTTTTACCAGCCTGATCCACATATCATAATCGGGCAGTTGTCGGAGACTATTGCTATACCCACCCAGCTCTTCATAACACTTACGCCGGATCAACATTGTTGGATGGCAAATACAATTACCATGATCCAGAAAGTAACGCAGCCATCCACCTTGAGTTCGATTCCCTTGATCAAACACCGAACCGAATGGCAAACTTTTCTTGTTGACGTCATTTCCATGTTTGTCAACAAAACGGGCCCGACCAAAACTCGCACCCAAACGAGGGTCCGCGCGAAGAATGTCGAGTTGATAAGCCAACTTGTCCTCGCCCACCCAGTAGTCATCAGAATTGATGAGTGCCACAAATTCACCGGTGGCACGCTCAATCAATTCATTTGTGACAACACTCGCTCCTCGATTAATCGGATGTGGAAAAAAACGAATCCTGGCGTCTTTAAACGATTCGATAACGTCCCGAGTAGCATCGCTTGACCCGTCATCGGCTATCAGAAACTCAAAGGAGACACCGCGCTGCGCCAATACGCTGGCGATAGCTTGAGCGACGTAAGCGGCATGGTTATAGCTCGCCATCACCACGCTGATTACCGGTGGCATCATTACGTTCGCCCTCGACGGGCAATCTTCATGAGCAACCGGATGATCACCGGGGGCATGAGTGCCCGTACGACGGTGATAATAATAGGCGGTAAGAAGTCATGCAGCCTCGCCAACAGCGAGAGCGCCGGCCGCAACTGTTTTCCGGCCAGTCGCTCGCCACGCGCCAACATGATGACTGCACGCAAATTCTGCTCCAGACGGGTGAATTCTGCGTGGTACTTTTGCTGGGTGAGCCTGTCGTAATCTGGAATCAAGTCCAGTTGCAGCTGTAGCTTTTCTACATGTGCGAAATTGGACCACGCGCCGTCTGCATGAATGCGATAGACAGACATTGGCTCTTCGATAAACCCGATCAGACTGCTGCTGGCCACGCAGATATTAACAATCCAGTCGTAAGACTTGAGTTCGAACAGCTCGGCTGGCAAACGATCCAGAGCGGTCTTTCTATACAGGCATGTAGAAAAATTGCCCACCAGATTATCCGCGATAAGATCGCGAGCAGCCAACAATCGATGTCCAGTACCAATTGTTGTTCGCTCAGTGAAGGTCGAACTTTCTTCATAGAACACAAGATAGTTGACGGAGCAAAGATCGCACTCCCAGTGCTCATTCAAAAACTCGACTTGCCGTGAAAGTTTTCTTGGGCTTATCCAGTAATCGTCTCCCTCCAACACAGCAACATACTGCCCGGTGCAGGCGGTGAAACCACGCTGGTAATTTCTGGTGATGCCTAAGTTGTTGCCTGACAGATATTTAAACGTAAACCGTGAATCGACGCCATCGTAAGCGCGGATACGTCTCAACGTATCATCCGTCGAAGCATCATCTGCGACCACCAGCTCAATAGGACCTGAATAGTTCTGCTTGAACAGCGACTCCAATGCCCGATCAATGTAAGACTCATGATTATAAGTCACGAGCAGGACCGACAAACCGAAGTCTGGATAAACTGACATTACTTCACCATTGGCCTGGCAGGGTTGCCCACCACTGTTGTGTAAGGTTCAACGTCTTTAGTAACAACGGCCCCCATTCCGACAACCGCCCCCTCTCCGATCAGCAGAGGTTTACCGTGTCGTCCTTGCTTGATCAACGCGCCGGCCCCAATGTAAGCGTGATCACCGATAGAGACGTTACCGTTGCACTTGACGCCAGGTGCGAAGGTTACATAGTGCCCGATCACACAATCGTGGGAAATATTGCACTGGTTATTAGCCTGAAAGAAACGACCAATCCGGACGTTTGACGTAATGATCGTTTGCTCCGAAATCATGCAGCCTTCGCCGATTTCGTTGTCATCCAGCATCGTCACACTGTTTGCGACCAGCGAAAAAGGCTCGATTTTCTGAGCGATGCAGACCTCAGCAATCCTCTGACGAACTTTTGAATCACCAATTGCCACGTTAAAGCGCTTGGTTCCCTCCAGCTTGAAAAAAGATTTCAGGCTAATCGTCCGATACCCGTTTATCTCGGTTTCTTGCTCCAGGTTCTCTACGACGAACAGTAATTGGGCATTCAATCCGGCTATCTTGCCCTGGAGCATCGAACGCAACATTGGCATTACTTCCCTGCCATGGCCACCAGCACCAATCAAGCCAAAATAGGTATTCATAAAATTCTGCATTCCATTCTCAATGGATAGGGTGCGGGGACGAAAGCATTCGCTGGAAACCGCTTAACCATACGCCCTCGCCCCTCTCGACCCAACCGCCAACAGTTCCGCGCGTGTTAATTCTGACGCACTGCATTAACCAACCGGCGGGCAATTCGCTTGAGATAGCGAAGTGAGCGAAACAGCAAGGTCGGCAAGTTATCGCCCTGTCCACCTAATCCGACACTAGGGCCCGCGACTGGGGCAGGTGCGCTGAGGGCATGCATCATATAGTGACCGAACCCCGCTTGCCCGGTCAGCCGGTAGAAATCGAACACGTTGAACATGTACTCATCGCGCAGTACCCGCTCGAACTCTGGATCGGTGAGGTTTTTTATGCATAAAGACAGACCAGCAGCCCTGCCGGCGGCGTGGGCGAAGGTACTATCGAGTAGCAGAAACAACCTTTCGCACTGCAGCCTTGCCGGTGTGGGTGGCACTCCCTTGAGACGAAACTCTTTACCGAACCCCTCGATAAAAATTTCATCCGAAACGCCATCGAAGAACGAGCCAAATATTTCAACCAGCTCTGTCAAATTACGTGCTGAGTTCTCAGGCGAGACGGCGCTGGTATTATTTCCATCCCGAAGATGCGCGACAAGGTTCTCTTCAACGATATGAATCGGGTATTTTTTTACCAGTCGAATCCACATGTCGAAATCAGGCAGCTGTCTCAACCCCGGATTATAGAAGCCCAGCTCATCGTAGATTTCCTTGCGCGCCAGCATGCTTGGGTGACATATACAGTTGCCATTAAAAAAGAAATGCCGCAACCATTCACCCTGGCTACGGTTTGGCTGCCTAAAGACATCATTCCATATGGCCTCGGCTCCAGATATCTCTCGCCCCTGATCATCAACCAGGTCCGCCCAAGTAAAACTGGCCCCCAATTGTGGCTGAGCTTCCAGGATTGCTACCTGTTTGCCGAGCTTTGATGGATACCAGGCGTCGTCCGAATTTAACAACGCAATATACTTTCCGCGCGCCTGCTTAATCAGGAATACCAGATTACCGACTGGACCCAGATTTTTTTCCTGCTTGAAGGAACGTATGCGCGGATCATCAAAACCGGAAATCACATCCCAACTATTATCCTGAGACATGTCATCTGAGATCAGGAGCTCAAAATCAGCAAAGCCCTGCCGCAAGATGCTGTCCACCGCTTTGCTGATGTACTTTGCATGATTGTAGGATGGCACCACAACGCTAACTAATGGCACCGGGCCCACATTAACCGAAGTATCACTTTCAATTGGAAGCATAGTTGCCTTTCCACATACGGTATAATTTTTTAATCGGGCCTGGGCAAATTTTTCGCAATACATTCCAAAGGAGTGAAGTGGTTTGCACAGGAGCCTCCGCCAACACTTCAGGGCTCTCTAAAATATCAGCAGGTACTGTTTCGTCGTTAACAGACAGCTTACTATTTAACGTATTAAATGGAAAGCGTTCCGCGAGTGGAGTCTCTTCAAGCTGGATGATGACCTGTTGTAATAACTCGATCCGTGGAGTCATTTGAGCATCTAGACTATAGAGTTCACGAATTTTTTGAGCACCACGCTCGCCAAGTTCTCTCAACGCGTCAGGTTCGGAATAGTAGCTCTCAACTTTGTCAACAATCGCCATTAGATCGTATCTAATGAGCACAATATCTTCACCGTCGGTAAAGCGTCCACTGGCAGAGTTGAACTCATCAATTGCAAAGATCGCAATACCGCGCAAACCAGCTTCGGTACAACTGGCCGTAGGAAATCCATCAAAAGAGCCAGGAAAAATCTTTCCGCTGATATTGGGTGACATAATAATATCCATGCCACTGAAGAAAGCATCAAACTGATCCGGATTCAAAGAACCGTGAAAAGTTATACGATCGCTGAACGTACTGACGTCAATCACACGCCTATCAAAAGGACCGACCACATGAAAGTAAATATCGTCATGGCGCTGACGCAGTATGCTTGCCACATTTACAAAAACGTCATAGCCCTTATCCTCGCCATACGCCGTGTACTTGTGCGCCATGAAGCAGATATCTAAACGAGATTTACCCAAGCCCCACCGACTCTTGCCCTGAAAACTCTGCTCGACACGATTCTCGGGCATCACAACGCCAAAGATCATCTGAACTTTTTCGGCTGGGCACAGATTACGATGAACTATGTAATCGTAGGTGACCTGCTGGGTCACTATAACTTTTTGGAAACAAGGCGAATCAAAGACCTGCTTGAGCTTCCGGTCACAGTCTGGATTATTTAGGACAAACCCGGCACCGGGGTAAAGTGTAAATACAAAAGGCACTCTTTCTGCTTCTACATAGGGCAGTAGTGCATATGCATTCGTCAGAAAATTCACATAAAGCAGTTTTCCGAGACGGAGCGGAAACTGTTTATTATAAATCATTACCTGGCTGCCCAACTCTGGATATTGTCGCTGGTAGCTACGAACGACGTCCTTAATCGGAGTATCTTCCAAAACGGGCAACGAGGCTCCGGAAGTCAAGACCAACGACTTCTCAAACGCACGCAAATAGGAAGTGAATTCTGTATAACGAAAACCGCTTCTTGTCGAGGGAAAAACATCATCAAAAACGACGAGATCCAATTTATTCGACGTATCTGAATATTTTTCATCTAGCAGGCAATACAACTTATTACTGTATTCCTGAAACCCCTCATCATAACTAAAGTCTAGGAAGGCGTTGTAATCGGAAATATGCTCAAGCAACGTTGTAATCTTATCTACGTCACGACGAGCACTCCATTCACCACCGCCATGCTGACGATAAATGGAGAGTGGCTTCTTCAGATGCGCAAGTGTTCCGAACTGTGCACAATAAAGATTGAAGAACCAATCAACTGTGTAAAACTGAAACAGTTCACGCGGAATGACGCTAATAAGCGCACCATGATAGAAACAGGCGCTAAAATTACCGATAAGATTATTTTCAGCCAGTTGAACGCCATCTATACCGTCGGCGACCAAATTTTCATGATCAGCAAAAACCTTACGGGACAAACCATCAGCCGCACATAGCTCAATCGTGTTAAACGACATAACAGCTTTAGGCCGAGCACTCAGGAAGTCTATGTGTTCCTGAACGCGGTTTTCCGAACTCCAGAAGTCATCGCCCTCGCAGAAGGTCAGATAGTCACAGCCTTCAGCAAGTCGCAGCGCCGTCGCCAAGTTGGCGACAACTCCAACATTCTGTTGATTTGCGTGAAACGCTATATCCAGATGCTCATATTGTTTATCTGAAATAAAGGCGTTTACGATCTGTGCAGTTCCATCGGGAGACGCGTCGTCGATGATGACAACTCGCAAACGGAAACGTCCTTTTTGATGCAATACCGACTGCAGACACTCAGCAATAAAGCTTTCGTGTTTAAAGGTCAAAACAATGACCGTCACAAGCGGCAGATCAATGTCGACCGAAAGAGCCAACTGGCGCTTTCGATCGAAAGACAACTTCCTGCGAAACAAATCAACTTGATATCGCATACTGCGAATTGGTCGATCTCCGTCTACCTGAGCAAATATCAGGAAATCTGGAGTTTCCAGTACGGCCTTAAATTTACCGGCAAGGAGTCGATCAACTTCGACCGAACTACTACCAGCTTCAATGCAAATGACTCCTTTTCGCGACAGGAGGTCAAAAAGTTTAGTGATGACTGACGAACTGGCAACCTGTAAAGCTTGCGCATCAAGATAGAAGAGATCGATCTTTTTATTTTGCCGAGAGAACTGTTCAAGCAGGAACTGTGCCTCGACTCCAGAGCCAGTCCCCTTCAAAACCAGGGGCTGCTGAAGTGCGAACTCGCGCATGAGAAAATTCAGCAAAGCAAGCTTGTCATCTTCATTCAAGTGTTCATCTTTGAACGAGTCAATGAAAAACTTATCACTCATGGTGCTGTATGTAATGGTGTCGCCACTCATTACCGCAGGTTCGTAAATTCCATTTTCCATGCTTACTTTATCCATAACTCAGTTCCTGGGTAACAAATCTACAAATCATATCCACTTCTTCAACAGAAAGTGTGTGATAAAGTGGGAAACAAAGAACTCTTTTAGAAATATCCTCCGCAATAGGCGCACTTTGCCCGCTTACGTAAGGGAGATTGGTCAACGATGGATAAAAATAACGACGCGGGAAAATATTATTGAGATTGAGTAACTCGACCAACTTTAGAAGTTTTTCTTCGCTTTCGAGTACGACCGGAAAATAGGCATGATTATATTCCGTCTTCGCGATAATCTGCTGAAACTTGACAGGCAACCCTTCAAGATTCTGCATGTATCGCTCTGATAATTTACGACGTACTGCCAGCACCTCGTGAGTATATTTGAGATTACATAACCCCATGGCAGCATGAAATTCGGAGTTCTTCCCATTGATCCCCACACTGCCGAACTCAGTGGCTGAAGAGTGCCCAAAGTTCCTCATCATCGACATTTTTTTATGGACAACAGGGTCGGTGGTTGTAACAGCACCGCCTTCGACAGTATGGAAAAGTTTAGTCGAATGAAAGCTGCAGGTCGAAACATCACCGTAGGAAAGAAGTGACTTCCCCTTATACTTGGTTCCGAATGCATGAGCCGCATCATAGATCACTTTCAGGTTATGCTTTTTTGCAATAGCGCCAATAGCTTCTACGTCACACGGATTACCAAAAACATGAGTCGCCAAAATGGCTGTCGTCTTACTGGTAATTGCCTGCTCAATTTTCGACGCATCAATATTCAACGTATCTGGACAGATATCCACCATCACTGGCTGACAGCGCTCCCAAACGATACTGGAAGTCGTCGCCACATAACTGAAGGGAGTGGTGATAATTTCACCCTCCAGTTCAAGTGCCTGAATAGCAATTTGAATCGCAATGGTGCCATTCGTCAGAAACAATAGATGATCGACATCTAGATGCTCTTTCAGCTTGATTTCTAACTCATTCAGCAATGGACCATTGTTGGTCAACCATTCCCGAGCCCAAATCCCAGCTAAATATTCCTGAAACTCCGTGTAAGGAGGCATAAACGGCTTGGTAACGGTTATATTCATAAATAAACTAAAACTCAGAACATTGAAATTTTACTTATTCAGCAAACTCTTTAGCTTTCCACACCAAGAGTTCCTAAGCCCGGTAAGCTCTACTTCTAACTTCCCTATATTGCTTCTTGCATTTTCAACTTCCTCTTTGAGCACAGCGTTATCAATCGTCTGTGCTTCAATATTTTTCGAGAGCTGCTCGACCAAATTTCTACATGCAGCCAGGTCCTGCTCTACGAGCTGAACGTGCCTGGACCGCATGCTAAGTTCCTGTTCTAGTAAGATACCTTGATTGGTCTGGACATCAAGATTATTCGAGAGTTGAGTAATCAAGTCTCCCCGGGCTGCCCAATCACGCTCCACTAGCTGTATTTGCTCAACCTGATCAACCAGCTGCTGCTGCAGTTGCACGTTATGGTTAACCTGCGCCTCCAACGTCGCCGAGAGTTGACCGATCAAGTCCCCACGAGCCTCCCAGTCACGCTCTAGCGAGTGAATTTGTTCCGCCTGTTTGGCCCAATCCTGCTCCAGTTGTGCGTTATGACTGACCTGCTTCTCCAGCGAATTCGAGAGCTCGCCGATCAGATCTCCGCGAGCTGCCCAATCTTGCTCTACATGCCGTATGTGCTCTATCTGATTAACCAGCTCCCGCTGCAGTTGCGCATTATGATTGACCTGCGCCTCCAACGTACCAGAGAGTTGGCCAATCAATTCCCCACGGGCCGTCCAATCTTGCTCTACATGCCGTATGTGCTCTGCCTGATTAACCAGTTCCTGCTGCAGTTGCGCATTATGATTGACCTGCGCCTCCAACGTACCAGAGAGTTGGCCAATCAATTCCCCACGGGCCGTCCAATCACGCTCTATTGACTGGATATGCTCGGCCTGCGTTACCAATTCCTGCTCAAGTTGACCGATATGACTGACCTGCGTCTCTAGCGTATTAGAGAGCTCACCGATCAAATCTCCGCGGGCCACCCAATCTTGCTCTATCAACTGGTTTTGCTTAACTTGCGTTGCCAGCTCTTCATGGAGTTGAGCGTTTTGGTTCGCCTGCGCCGCCAATCTATCGGAATGCTGCTCGATCAAATCTCCGCGCGCGGCCCAATCCAGCTCTACAAGATGGATATGCTTGGTCTGCCTGGCCAATTCATCTTCAATAACGGATATATGAGCAACCTGACACTCATTAGCGTCCAAAAGACGGGCATTCGTCTCCGCGCGCGTAGCCAGGTCCCGCTCCAGAGCATTGAAGCTATATTCCTGATGATATTGAAATATGTCAGTTTCGGCCCCATCCACTTGCTCCACTTCGTACTCGTAATGAGTAAGCCAGCTTGCAATTTGTGGAGGCAACGGAGCATGAAACAAATCCTCCGACCGCCGCCAGGCTCCGACGTTCTCCGAAAAACTGGTGGAGTCTTTCCGAAGTCGCCAATCGGTGTAGAACTGAGATGAGACCGTTTTCATATCAAACTTGCAGAACTGATCGTAATCAATCAGATTTTTCGGATCCAACATCACCGGATCAAAGTTGACACCCAAAAACTCGCAAATACGGCGCATTTCAAATTCGGTATTCGTCACCAAACTCTCGTATTTAACCTCTAAGTAAGTATCAGCACTTAAATAAAAGGCCGCATCCAGGGCAATCTTCTTGATTTCTCTTTGCCATCTGGCCAAGTTAATTCGTGGCGATACATGCCACCAAGGTGTCCTGGAAAACGATAGTGCAACGTCTCGCCCATCTCGAATCATATGAACGAATTTGGCTTTGGGAAAAAACCTGGAAACCAGATCCAGCCGCTGTCCATACCACGGCGTTTGCTCAATCAGCCATTTTTTCCCATAAGACTGGGCAATCGCAGAATAGAATGCTGATAAAAAATTCACCGCTGAATTCTTGGGCGTATCTTCTCTTAGGCAAAACTCACGATAATCGAAGAACAAATCGAGGTTGTGCGGGCATCCTTGTTCAATGATGGAAGCCAACAACTCACCATCAGGCTCGGACTCCCCTGCCAATGAAAACTCTTCGAACAGGCGATTACCGTTGCCCGAATACTCAAATAGCAACTGAATCTCTGGAGGCACACAAATATCGGCATGGCTGTTTAGCATTTGCCCCAGCCAGGATGTGCCGCACCGTCCGGTACCGATTATAAATGCATTATTCATAGGGAGAGCCAAGAAGGATTCCAGGGATACTCCTTACCAATGAGCGAAAATAATTTCTGATTTGGCTCACGGTATAAGTCGTACAATTTCAAAAACACTTGGGAGTGCGTATCAACTGCAACATCCTCATAGTCACCTTTATTACTAATTTTTTGCGCAATCCCGGAATCAAGATCAGATTCAATTTCAAGAAAATCACAAATTCGGCTTATGCTCCCGGCAACATCCCTACCAAACTCCTCCTGCTCTAAAAACAAAAAATCCTCAAGACTGTAAAATTCCAAAAAACGCAAAATTTGTTCGTAATAAAACCCACGACGAACAAAACTTGGCTCTTCATTCGATGAACACTGCTGCCGCCTTGTCAAATCATCATTGACACACTGTTCAAAGCTCGGAAATTCTTCGGCATATAGCAAATCACGAAGCGCCTCCATCGAGCCGGCATTGGTATTTTTTATAAAAGTATCGTAGATATAATCTGCAGTCTGCCTATTACCATTAAAACTTCTAAACATATTCCAAGCAGAAAAGCAGCGTTTCACCGGATCCCGGAGCATCACGATAAATTTCATCGATCCGAAATTATTATATATCCGCCCAGGCACTTCTCGCATATATATATACGAAGGGGTCGCCTCAAATTTCTTGGCACCGACCTTTGCATTGAAGAAATTCAAATACCACTCATTGCCTTTTTGATAGTTAAAGTCATTATCAAAAAAATGAAGCTCTTTTGACGACGAGCCCGCAAACCCCTCCAAACCATCTAACACATCAAACAACGCGGTTGTTGCCGATTTTTGAACGCCCAAAATCAAAAAATCCGGGCGATTTGGCGTAGTCAAACAACTTAGGGGCGGCATGTCGTGCATCTTACACCTCAAACTCGTGTAGCTTCAATTCGGAAAAAGCATGCACTTTCGACCAAACTCTGGACTTCTGCCAGCGCCCAACCTTAAATACTATGGCATCACTGACAAAGTCCACAAACTCAGCAGACTCGTTCTCCACAATGGGGGACGATATATTGATCCGAATAGAGTAATTACCTTCTTGCAAAGGTAGCTTCAACGAATACTCCGCCAAATATTTAGCATTATTACGTGTCACCAAGTAAGGCTTATCCGCATGGGGAAAACCACAACCAACAATATTATTTTTCTTCTCGTCGAAGACACTGAAATTCACTGAAATGGTTTTTTCTGCGTAGGCTTCGAAATAAACTTTTACTTTCACATCCTGGTTAAACTCAACAAATGTCAGCTCTTTACCCTCAGCGTCCAACAACTCAACCAGCGCTACCTTAACTTCACCAGTACCATAGCGAAACTGCGCGACCCTAGTATCAAAGTCTAGCGATCGCTTAAAGCCAGGCTCATCAACGCTGTCAAGCGTTTCAACGGGGAGTGCTGGCTTTTCGCCGAAAGCAGCCGAAACTCGTGAAAATTTCTTGTGTTCCTCATTCATTTCCTCCCGCATAGTCCGGATATAACGCTCCGCAACTTCTGCTGCTGGTCCGGCCGCGACCAGCTGACCGCGCTCAAGATAGACACCACGCGAGCACAAACTTTTGACCGAGCCGATGTCATGGCTGACGAACAATATAGTTGCACCATTATCCTGGATACGAGTCAATGCAGTCATGCACTTGGCTTGAAAGTTCATATCGCCAACCGACAGCGCCTCGTCGACGATCATAATTTCAGGTCTTGACATAATGTTCGACGCGAATGCCAAACGTACAAACATACCACTCGAATAAGTTTTAACCGGTTGCTCGATGAAGTTACCGATATCAGCAAAAGATGCGATTTCCTCGAAGCGAGAATCGACTTGATCTTGAGTCAAACCGAGAATTGCACCGTTCATGTACACATTTTCCCGACCAGTAAACTCGGGATTAAAACCGGCACCAAGTTCCAGCAATGCAGCAATACGGCCGTACGTCTGCACACTTCCACTCGTCGGATTAAGCGTGCCGCAAATCATTTGCAGTAACGTCGATTTTCCACTGCCGTTACGACCTATGATGCCGATTGTCTCACCTTTCTTAATTTCAAAGGAAACATCACGCAGAGCCCAAAACTCTTGGAAATATTGCCGCCTCCCACGCATCAACATTTGTTTCAGTCGATCATGTGGCTTGTCATAGATGTGATAACACTTATTAAGGTTTTCAACTTTGATGGCGATATCAGAGGACATCTGCAAACCCCTTGCGTGTCTTTTGGAACCAAGCGAAACCCAGCCACGCAAAAAAAGCAGAGCCAATTAAGTAGACTGACAAGAACCCCATATCGGGCAATTTACCCCAAAACAAAACATCTCTCACACCTTCAATTACAGGTGTCAGTGGATTAAGCATAAGCAAATGACTGTATTCAGGTGGCAATGCGCTAGAGGGGTAGAAAATTGGCGACAAAAACATCATTACCGTTGTAAAAATCCCGATAAACTGACTAACGTCGCGCAAATAAACGCCCAGTGAAGCCAACCCCCAAGACAACCCTAATACAAGAAAGAGCAATGGAAGTATCACAATCGGCAATAATAACGCTGTCGCATGCGGTACGCCGAAGAATATGATAAATGCAATCATCCATACACTAAGGCTTACCAGCCAATGAAACATCGCTGAGCCGAGGTTAACCCAAGGAAAAATCTCCAAAGGAAACACGACTTTTTTTACGTAGTTGGCGTTAGCCAAGATAACGCCAGGCGCCCGATTCACGCACTCGGAAAACAGGTTAAAAACCATCAATCCGGCGAACAAAACCAATGCAAACTCTGTTTTAGAGTCGCCGCCGCCATTCCAGCGTGCTTTGAATACAACACTGAAGACGAACGTATACACGGCCAACATCAGAACGGGATTAAAAAAAGACCAGAAAATCCCAAGAAAAGAGCCTTTATATCGCCCAACAACTTCACGCGCAGCCATCGCTTTGATCAGACTACGATTAGACCAAAGACTTTTGACGAGTTCTTTGGGAGAAATGGAGTGTGCTTGCATCAGGCGAACACCTCAGCATCATGTAATTGCGATCCGCGCTGATCTTTTACAGAAAGGTCAGGGACTCCGTCACAAGGCCAGTCGATACTCAAGGCCGGATCATCCCACGCGATGCAGCGCTCATGGGCGGGAGCATAGTAATCAGTTGTCTTGTAAAGAAACTCGGCAGCCTCCGACAAAACATAAAAACCATGGGCAAACCCTTCAGGCACCCACAATTGCCTTTTGTTTTCGGCGGACAGGATTTCCCCCACCCATTGGCCAAAGGTTGGCGAAGATTTGCGTATATCCACGACTACGTCGAAGACTTCACCAGACACCACTCGCACCAGTTTCCCTTGTGCCTGCTCAACCTGGTAATGCAGCCCACGCAACACGTTTTTCAGGGAGCGCGAATGATTGTCTTGCACGAACTTAACTTCCTTCCCAATGGCCGCCGAAAATTGCGCCTCATTGAAGCTTTCAAAGAAAAAGCCACGTTCATCGCCGAATACCCTGGGCTCAAACAGCACGACGTCCGATATGGCTAATGGGGTGAACTTCATCAGAAAATTGTCTCATGCAGGCTGCGTTTGAGGTATTGGCCGTAGCCATTTTTGGAGAAAGGTGCTGCAAGCGTCTCAAGCCGTTTGGCTGATATCCATTTTTGCCCGGAGGAAATTTTCTCGGGACAAGTGACTTTGAGACCCTGACGATGTTCCGGCGTGACGATGAAATGGCTGGCTTCAAGCAACGAGTCGTGGGTACCGGTATCCAGCCAGGCGTAGCCGCGCACCATGATTTCCACCGGCAAGCTACCATGCTCCAGATAGACGCGGTTAAGATCAGCAATTTCCACATCCGACTGCGCCAGCCAATCCAGTACAAATTTCGCCCCAATAAAGCCCGCGCCGCCGGTTACTAAGTTGGTCATTGATTTAGATCTTTTTTAGTAAAATTGCGAGGATCAATCCCAGATTTCCAAACAAGGTCTGCCTGTATATGCCAGCACGCAGGAAACCTACGATCCTCGGAAACAACCTTTGCTCACGCGCCCCCTTGAATCGGGCGAGCTTCACTTGATTTTCTTGGCTCAAGCGATGGCGCATTGTCTCAAGCGCATGGATGTTTTGAGTATTCCACACGTAAAAGCGCCCTTGGAAGGCCATCCGCAAACGCTTGATCCGTGAGAACCAACTGGAGTTGGTGCCAACCAGGTTTTCGTCATGCTGGCGGTAAAGCACCGTAGGTATGGGATCGTAATGGACAACCCCTCCAGCCCCGGAGATAAGCTGATATGCCCACCAATCGTGAGAAGGGACAATCAAGCTATAACCCGCCTCTTGCAGGAGCTCACGCGCTGCCTGGTTAAACACCATGGTGTTACCACCACCAATATTTTGAACCAGAGCATTGGAGAAATGCGGGGCAAGCCTGAACTTGGGCGAATACCCAAAGGAAACGCCTGACTCGTCAATCAGCTCGGTGCGGCCACAGTAAAGCGCGGGGATGTGCCCGGGGATAGTCTTCAGCCAGGCTAAGGCCCTTTGGAGCTTATCCTCCTTCCAAACGTCATCCTGATCGGCCCATGCATAAAAGTCTGCTTTTATGTCAGCCCGACAGGTCAACGAGAGAAAGTTGGCAACGAAGCCCCGCCGAGGCCCCTCGACGATTTGGAGACGGTCCTGCCCCCACTGAGCATTTGACGCATGCAGAAGGGCCAACGTCTCGTCTTGCGAGCCATCGTCTGAGGCATAGACCGTCCAGTTACAATGAATTTGCCGATGAAATGAGGCCAACTGCTCAGCCAGGAACAATTCACCGTTGTACGTACACATCAGTATTGCGACTGTTGCGGTGTGGCAATCACCCTTCTCGGCACTGATGGAACCAAGAGGAGAATCAGAGCCCAAAATACACACCAAACCCCTTCCCTACTGCGGACGATACGCAAAAACGATGACTGCTTTCTGTCAATAAACTCGAGAGTTTCAACCCGTAAAAACAACCTACAAAATTACATTAGCTGTAACATATTATAGCTACTGCACTTTCCAGACAATCGACTCCAGCAATGTGTTGAAATCCAATTTCAGCAAGTCGGCCTATAAATGAGGCCGCGATAGTGATCACGCCGAATCACGAGCGCTCTCCTAGACCATTCAGCCGCTGCGACGCGCGGAGCTTCAAGTGTTACCAACAAAGCATTTTTGTGACGCAGCCCCCAATAATTGAAAAAACATCCTCAATAAATTCCTCCCACTGCCGACAAACCGACAAAGCCTTGCAAAGTCTTGCGGATTAAAAAATACCATGCGTAATAACCAGCCCATCACACAGCGCGAACGGACTTTCCCGGCTCAGCAACGGTTGATTTCCACCACCGATGCCAAGGGCGTGATCACCTACTGCAACGACGCCTTTGTCGAAATCAGCGGGTTTTCTCGTGAAGAGCTGATCCGTGCGCCGCACAATCAGGTCCGTCACCCCGACGTCCCGGCGGCGGTGTTCGCGCACATGTGGGGCACACTCAAACAAGGCTTGCCATGGATGGGCATTGTCAAGAATCGCTGCAAAAGCGGGGATCACTACTGGGTTAACGCCTACGTGACGCCTGTGTTTGAAGGCAATCAGGTGATCGGTTACGAGTCGGTGCGGATCAAACCCACCGCTGAACAGATCCGCCGTGCCGAAGCGCTCTACGAACGCATCAACCAGGGCAAATCGCCGATTCCTTCAAGGGACAAATGGCTGCCGGTGCTTCAGGACTGGCTGCCGTTCATTCTGGTCAGCCAGCTGAGCTTCATGATCGGCGCCACGCTGACATCCCAATGGGGCTTTGCCCTGGCCGCCGGCCTCTCCGTGCCGTTGGGGCTGATGGGCTTGAGCTGGCAACAGCGCGGCCTCAAGCGCCTGCTGGTCCTGGCCGGACAAACCACTTCCGATCCGCTGATCGCGCAGATGTACACCGACAGCCGCGGTGCTCAAGCACGTCTGGAGATGTCGATCCTCAGCCAGGAAGCACGCCTGAAAACCTGCCTCACCCGTCTGCAGGACACCGCCGAACACCTCACCGAGCAAGCGAAGCAGTCCGACGCCCTAGCGCACAACAGCTCCACAGGCCTGGAACGTCAACGCGTTGAAACCGAGCAAGTGGCCACTGCCGTCAACCAGATGGCCGCCACCACTCAGGAGGTCGCCAGCCATGTGCAGCGCACCGCCGATGCGACTCAGGAAGCCAATCGCCTGACCGGTCGCGGTCGCGACATCGCAGGCGAAACCCGCGATGCCATTCAGCGCTTGTCGGTAGTAGTCGGCGAAACAGGCCTGACCGTGACCCAACTGGCCAAGGACAGCGACGAAATCGGCGGCGTGGTCGATGTGATCAAAGGCATCGCCGACCAGACCAACCTGCTGGCCTTGAACGCCGCCATCGAAGCGGCGCGTGCCGGCGAGATGGGCCGAGGTTTTGCGGTGGTGGCCGACGAAGTGCGCCAACTGGCGCAACGCACCAGCGAATCCACCGGGCAGATCCACGCGCTGATCGCCAAGCTGCAACAGACCGCCAGCACCGCAGTGCAAACCATGGAAGCCGGGCATCGCCAGGCAGAAGAAGGCGTAGCGCGGGTCCTGGAAGCGGATCAGGCGCTGGTGGGAATCAGTGAAGCGGTGGCCAACATCACCGACATGACTACCCAGATTGCCGCAGCGACCGAAGAGCAAAGTGCGGTGGCCGAAGAAATCAGCCGCAACATCAGCAACATCTCGCACCTGGCGGACCAGACCTCGGAACAGGCGCAGAACTCGGCGCTGTTGAGTGAAGAGCTGACCAAAACCGCGAATACCCAGTATTCGTTGGTAGAGCGTTTTAACCGCTGATTGTTCTGGCAATACAAAAAACCCGGATAGCGCGAGCTTCCGGGTTTTTTATTGTGGCTCACCGCGTGACTACACATAGGGGCGCCATGCCCTACAGCCACGCCAGAATCCGCCGACTGGTGCACTTTTTGGGTCGGCTCTATCGTTTGCCGGTAGAAACCCAATCCCTTAAGCTGGTCAGCATGAATACATCTCCTTTGGAGGCTCCGATGGCCACCACCAGAAAGATCGACAAGCCGGTCAAAAAAGTCGTTAGCGATGAACTGACTTTTCTTGATGTCAGGCAAGCCGCGCGTGATGGGCAGAAAGCGTTCGATAAATATGTGATCACTGGCAAGCTACCCATAACAAAGTAGCCATAGATGCCAGCCGTCAAAATCTCTGCGCTTTTTGAACAATCAGCAACTGGAAAAACTTCGCCGCTCATTTTTATAACTACAAAGTGTGCGGTGAACTGCCCGCAATTTTCGGGCGAGACGAACGACTCGACCTCACCGACATGCACCACATCCACTTGGCCAGCCCTCAAGCGATCCAGGCAAGATGGGCAAAAATAGACCGCCAGTATTATCGAACCGCCCTGGTTGATGATCCTGACAACGACTTCTGGCTTATCTACGCCTATGACGCTTTCCGGGATGAATACCTTTTGCTGACGATCACTGGTCCGGATGCCCATAACCGGAGTGAGTGGGGTTGTTTCCTGCGCACGGTGCATTGCGAGGTTGTTGAGCCATGGGTCGTGGGAAAAACCATATATCCCGACCTCGATGACTTTTGATCAACTGGCTGGCCAGCTCTAGGAACATGCATTGAATGGGTGATAACAAATAACCGGATAGTGGAAGCCATCCGGTTATTTTTTTCTTATTTGGCGCTATTCACGGCTATCCGCGGCTATTTCGGCAAACGAAGCCTGTCCAGCAATCGATTGACCAGCAGCTCGTTCAACATGATCAGCTGTTGCAACGCCAGCAGCGGTTTGCGCTCCGGGCCTCTCACCGAGTTGGCGATATTGCCGGCCATGGCATTGGCCGATGACAGTGATTCACTGGCTTCGACCAGCAGCGTTTCGTCATCCAGCGTGGGGTCGACCTGGTAGATGGGGCGGGTCTTGGGTGGGAAGTACTTCGGGATTTCGGGGCAGAGGTAATAGTCGAGTGCGCGGTCGGCGGCATCTTTTGTCTTTTGAGACTCGAGCTCGGGATCGTTGGAGGTTGGATCGGTTTCTGGTGGGTTGGGTGTAGCTTTGAACATAGGTGTAACTCCGGTTTCGAATTTTAGGAGCTATCACCCTCGCTACCAAACGAAGGGTGGTGGCCATACGCGGGTTGGTAGACCGGTCGAAACGGGAAACCCGGCGCTCACAAAGGAGCCCCACGCATGCCCACCATAAATATCTGAGCCCCAAATAAAGGACTGCATACGGTGACGCCATACGACGGTTTCGAAGCGGGCTACCAAACCCGATCACTGTTTTTCAGTGACAGGGAAACGATATAGCCCACCCCATAGCCGCGTAAGCCGGCGGATTCTGGCGTACGCGTAGGCAACGACGCAAGGTGTTGTAGCCCTTATGGCGTAACGGTTCGTGTACTTTAAACGCGCTTTCTGGATTAGGTTTACGCGCAAAAAGCGGCCGGGTATTTCCGTGCTCTTTTGATGTGCTCTGGAAGACCGCTTTCGCGAGCAAGCTCGCTCCCACATTTGGTCCGATTACATCTGGCAGAAACTGGCCGGCCAGTAGGCCGCCATCGCTGCGATGCGGCGACCCGACAGGCCAGCTCCCACAGTTTTGATTTGAGTGCATTCAGTTAAAGAATGGTCGGCTGTCAGGCCGCCTTCGCGAGCAAGCTCGCTCCCACAGAAGAGCAAGAGCAGAACGCGTACCGCTTCTGCTTCTGCTTCTGCTTCTGCTCCTCACCACTCAACAGGATGAGCGTTAGCTCGGCTGCAGCTCTTGATCTTGATCCAC